>JANPIE010000105.1:0-15517 GCA_031424835.1 Chitinophagaceae bacterium | reverse complement strand
ACGGCCCCTATTCGGAAACCCCAACACCCGTCTTTGCAGAGACGCCTCATTGGGTGCGGTGACAAGCGAAGCGCTGTCAATCAAAATAATGCGCAGCACATTTTTATAGAGGCCAAAGTTGTCCCGACTTAGTCGGGAGCGGAAAGAAGAGGCCATGCGGCCTGAGCTATTGGAAGCAAAACGTATTGGGAGCTAGATATACAAATGCAGCACGAAATCTTCCGAACACCCGTGGTCGTGCAACCAGGAACTTCCGACTGATAACAACTACAGACCAAAGACAACAGACTGAAGACGGTTCCTCAATCTACAATGAAAGGGAAACGGGCATTATTATAGGCAGGCTTCGTTAACTGTTTGCGTAGACCTACAAAAGATTCGTAAGGCCCCTTGGTGGCCAGCATATTTACCAGCCATGCGGGAATGGCACCACCGGGGTCAACCTGCAGTTCATAGGATACATGGATATTATTCCTACCCGTGGGTGTGATGGTCCAGTTTCCGACGGATTGTTTTACCCTGACGATCCCTTTTTTCTCCGGTACGAGTGCAGAAACGTTTTCTGCATGCACATTCACTACTTTACTGCGGGGGTCCTGCGTCACTTTAATATGCGCCACAAAATCCCGGTTGGAGGAGGGCCAGGGGAAACTGACTTCAGAATAGTAATAGACTTCAGAAGGGGAAACCGTTTTTAACAGCACGCAAGATTTGGTACTGTACAGCCATTCGGTAGACGTATTGATATCGAGGATAACGGCTACCAGTTGCGAGGGAGTGGCCTGAAAACTGGACTCCACTTTCAGCGCATTGAAACGCGAGCTGGCCATCTGTCGCGAATAGACTTTGATTCCGTTCTTATCGGTACGGAGTTTCCAATCCTGCCCATGGCCAGAGAGGACTAAACAGATACAGGAAAATACCAGGGAGATTATTTTACACATCGCCGGCAAAACTATGATGTATGATGTTAAATAACCATAGCTGAATTGCCAAAAAAATAGCTGCAGATTCGCAGATATAAGGTGGCGGCTGCTAATCTGCGAATTTGCAGCTAAAATCAACCCCGAAACCGTTAAAATTGACAATTTTCAGGTATAAATACCTATATGTTCTGATGTCCAACTCTTTATTTTAGCCAAAATCACAATAATCCATAAACTAAAACCGTTAGTAAAAAAAATACTAAAAAAATTAGTGTGTATAATTAAAAACACTTACTTTTATCACTCCATTAATTTTGATCCCATAAATTCTACACTATGAGCAATGCTGAAAAAATGAAGGCGCTAAAGCTGACGATCGACAAAATCGATAAGGACTACGGAAAGGGCAGTGTAATGCTGATGAATGAAAAAAGCCAGGACCCAATGGAAGTGATTTCTACGGGCTCTATTGGATTGGATGCGGCATTGGGAGTGGGCGGTCTTCCCAAGGGAAGGATCGTTGAAATATATGGACCTGAGTCTTCCGGTAAGACCACGATCGCCATTCATGTGATCGCGGAGGCTCAGAAAAAAGGGGGTATGTGTGCCATCATCGATGCGGAACATGCATTTGACAGTTCCTATGCCCAGAAACTGGGTGTGGATGTAGATAATTTATTGATATCGCAGCCGGATTATGGTGAGCAGGCACTGGAAATCGCTGACAGGCTGATTCTCTCCGGCGCACTGGATGTGGTGGTGATCGATTCCGTTGCGGCACTGGTTCCAAAAAGTGAACTGGAAGGTGAAATGGGTGACAGCAAAATGGGCCTGCATGCGCGGTTGATGAGCCAGGCGCTTCGTAAGCTTACGGCCACCATCAATAAAACCGGTACGATCTGTATTTTCATCAACCAGCTCCGTGAAAAGATCGGGGTGATGTTTGGAAACCCGGAGACTACTACCGGTGGCAATGCCCTGAAGTTTTACGCGTCGGTGAGGCTGGATATCCGTCGGATGACACAGATAAAAGACGGGGATGCCGCAGTGGGTAACCATGTTAAAGTAAAAGTGGTAAAGAACAAAGTAGCCCCGCCGTTCCGCGCCGCTGAATTTGATATTATTTTCGGGGAAGGCATCAGCAAAGTGGGCGAGATCATAGATATGGGGGTGGAACTGGGTATTGTGCAGAAAAGCGGTAGCTGGTTCAGCTATGAAAGCAACAAACTGGGACAGGGCCGCGACGCGGTAAAAGGCCTGCTCCTCGACAATCCAGGGCTGGCAAACGAGATCGAAGCCAAGATCCGCGCCAAGCTTATTGAAGTAAAAACGGCTGCTGAAGCATAAGAATTTTAGATGGGTTAGTTAGTAAGCCACCTCTTGGGAAAGGGGTGGTTTTTTTGTGCGCGGCCACAAAAAAGGGTAGTTCCCTGTGAAATCCGGTTGTTGAAAAATGCCCTGGTAAGGGTAGTTAAAAGCCAATTTAATAGATAAAAGCTAATTGCTAATAGCAATGCATGATTTAAATTCATTCAAAGCAGGTTTTTTACCCTGATGCTGTGTTCATTCATTCCTTACATTTAGATGGCCAACCCATCCGCACTTGCTCTATCCAGTAGTCAAAATATTCATCCGGCTCGCGTTGAGAATCTTCTGCCGAGAGATCAGTGTGCCTAGGCCCGATCCGCTCCGGCTGTACGGCCCCCTGCTTGTAATAGCCAACCACCCCAACTCGTTCCTGGATGCAATCATCATTGGGTCACAGTTCCGCCACCCCGTACACTTCCTGGCCCGCGGGGATGCGTTCAACAGGCCCTGGCATGGGTTACTGTTGCGGCTCCTGCACATGGTGCCGGTTTACCGGATCAGTGAGGGCAGGGAGAACCTGGCCTTGAATGACCATGCCTTTGAACAATGTAAAAAGATACTTTCGGCCAACGGGATCGTACTCATATTTATTGAAGGCATTTGTGTGAACCGCCACGACCTCCAGCCCTTCAAAAAAGGCGCTGCGCGCATTGCCATTGAGAACAGGTCCTTGCCAAATTTTCGCATTCTTCCCCTGGGCATTGCGTATGATTCGCTGCAGGAATTTGGAAAAACGGTGCGCCTGGATGTAGCGGAGCCGGTGGCAGCCGTTACGATGCTGCCCTTTGCAGACGACGCAAAGAACCGCCAATACTTTAATGACTATGCCCATAAAATAATCAGCAGCCTTGTAAGAATCCCAGGGGGTATTGGGAAGCCGGTTATTGCACAATACCTGCTATTGATACCGGGCATCATCGGGTACATACTGCATATTCCTCTCTATCGCTTACTGAACAAACTTGTGCGGGAAGCCACTCGAGGCACTGTATTTTATGATTCGGTTTTATTTGGCACACTGCTGCTGGTTTACCCGTTGTACCTCATGATGCTGGCGCTGGTATTGTCTTTCACGTCTCTCTCGGCTATTGCGGCATTTACAATTATACTGATCCACCCGTTCAGCGCCTGCTGCGCGGTAAGAGCCATCCATCGCTGACCTGCTCCGCGAATCCATGCACTGACCTGTTTTAGGTGCGGTCATTAAACAAAGGGTACCAGATCTGCAGTGGGTGCTACACTCCCCGGAACCCGTAAGTTTCTCCGCCATGGGGATGGCATCGAGGTTACCTTCTGATAGTAAAACGTATCAATACTAAAATACATGGCTTCAATCAAGATACTGGGCAAACGAAAGAAGATCGCCATGGTGGCGCATGATCATAAAAAACCCGACCTGATGGAATGGGCCATTTACAACAAAGTGACCCTTGCGCAGCATGAGTTGTTTGCCACAGGCACCACCGGAAGGCTGCTGGAAGATGCGCTTGACAGGCCCGTTCGGAAATTAATGAGCGGTCCTCTTGGAGGCGACCAGCAGATCGGCGCAATGATTGCAAACGGCGAAATCGACATCATGATATTTTTCTGGGATCCTATGGAAGCGCAGCCGCATGACAGTGATGTAAAAGCCCTGCTCCGGCTATGCGTAGCCTGGAATATACCTATGGCCTGCGATAGGGCCACCGCAGATTTTATCATGACCTCACCATTTATGCATGCAGAATACAGGGCCCAGCTACCCGATTATACAGATTATTTAAACCG
The DNA here is from genome assembly GCA_031424835.1 of Chitinophagaceae bacterium. GTDB lineage: Bacteria > Bacteroidota > Bacteroidia > Chitinophagales > Chitinophagaceae > Sediminibacterium. Next base: position 11,456 of record JANPIE010000105.1, on the reverse strand, counting down.
CGAGATCAAAGAAGATGAATAGCATAGTATTACGCCCATGGCAAAAGCAAGATGCGCAGGATCTAGCAGCGGTGGCCAATAACCGCAATATCTGGAACAATGTGCGCGACGCATTACCCAACCCTTATACGGTAATGGACGCATTGCAGTGGATAGCCCATGTAAATGACCAGGAGCCGGTGGTAAATTTTGCCATTGTGTTCAGTGGCCAGGTGGTGGGCAGCATTGGCTGCGTGCCCAAAAAAGACGTTTCACGCAAAACCATCGAGATTGGTTATTTTGTAGGCGAGAATTATTGGGGAAAAGGAATTGCAACAGAAGCGGTACGCCTGCTGGTAGATTTTATTGAGACCAGGATGGATATCAACAGGATCTATGCGCACGTGTTTGCGAATAATAAACCTTCCATGCGGGTGCTGCAGAAAAACGGCTTTCACCTGGAATGTATACAGCGCAAAGCGGTATATAAGAATAACCAGGTTACTGACGACTATATCTGGGTAAAGCTTCCCTGACAGGCAGTGGTCAGGGCATGATTTTTTAAGGTATTTGTTAAACATGAACTATGCTCTGGCAGGGAAGACGCGAAAGCGGTAACGTTGAAGATCGTCGCGGTTTTGGCGGCGGTGGCATGGTGGCAGGCGGTGGTATCGGTGCTGTCATCATTGGAATTTTGTATTTTCTCCTCGGGGGCAACCCTTCGGATATCCCTACACAGCAACTGCGCCCCAACCAGACGCAGTCTGCACCGCGGAGTGCAGCAGAAGAAAAACTGGCTTCCTTCACACGCGTGGTACTGGCAGATACGGAAGATGTATGGGGCCAGCTATTCCAGGCAAGCGGAGAAAATTATGCTCAACCCACGCTTGTGATGTTTACGCAGCAAACACAATCCGGTTGTGGATTCTCGAGTGCCGCCACCGGGCCCTTCTATTGCCCGGCCGATCAAAAAATCTATATAGACCTCTCCTTTTTTGATGACCTGCAGAACCGGTTCAACGCACCGGGAGAATTTGCCATGGCGTACGTGATCGCACATGAAGTGGGTCATCACATACAAAACCTGATGGGTACCTTTGACAATGTGGAACAGCAAAGACGCAGCCTTAGTGAAAAAGAATACAACCGTGTTTCCGTTAAAATGGAATTGCAGGCAGATTTTTACGCAGGTGTATGGGCACACCACGCACAAAAAATGAAGCAGATTCTGGAAAGTGGCGATATTGAAGCAGCATTAAACGCAGCCAATGCCATCGGGGACGACCGGCTGCAGCAACAGAGCCAGGGTTATGTAGTACCCGATGCGTTTACACATGGATCATCTGAGCAGCGCATGTACTGGTTTAAAAAAGGATTTGAAACGGGGGATCTGAGACAGGGGAATACGTTTGTGTCGGAGAGATAGAGGAGGGAATATCGAGTATCGAACATCGAGTATCGAATATTGAACAAGGAACAGAGGAACAGGAAACGTCTTTTCGAGCGTAGCGAAGCAAACTGTGGTGGAAAATAGCATGCTTCAAGAATCAAGGAGCGGGGAAGCAGGAAACAGGAAATCAAAAGCGAATTTCGAAACATACCAAACTAGCAGAATGAGAAATTTTTTTTTATTCCTCGCCACTTTATGTGGCTTATCGTCCTTTGCACAGGATACGATTACTACCAGAGACATACAGTCGGCGGCAAAGTTGTTTGATCTTTCTTTTACACAGAAAGAAATAGATACCATGTATGATGGTGTAAAGGAGAACATGCTCGTTTACCGGAACATGCACAAGCAAACACTGAACAACAATGTGCCGATGAGCCTTTGGCAAAGCCCAGTGCTGCCGGGTATGGTGTTTAATGAAAAACAGGAGCCGGTAAAATGGAATATTTCCAATAAAGTAACCCTGCCGGCAGACATAAATGACCTGGCTTATTACAACATATTGCAGCTTGCGTCACTGATCAAAAACAAAAGAATCAGTTCGGTAGACCTCACGCGCTTTTTTATTGAACGCATCAGGAAGTACGGCGATAGCCTTCAGTGCGTGATATCTGTTACAGAAGAACTGGCCCTGCAGGAAGCAGCCCAGGCAGACATCGAGATTGCCGCCGGAAAATACCGCGGTCCGTTACATGGTATTCCTTATGGATTAAAGGACCTGTTTGCGGTTAAGAATACCAAAACAACCTGGGGCGCCGCTCCGTATAAAAACCAAACAATCGAGGAAGACGCATTCGTGTACAGGCAGCTCAAAGAAGCCGGTGGTGTGTTGGTAGCAAAATTTACATTAGGCGCACTGGCTATGGGCGACTACTGGTTTGGTGGCCGCACAAAAAATCCATGGAACACAAAAACCGGTTCCTCGGGCTCATCGGCCGGATCTACGTCTGCCACAGTTGCGGGACTTGTGCCTTATGCAATTGGCACGGAGACATGGGGTTCTATCGTGTCGCCTTCCGCTACCTGCGGAGCAACAGGTTTGCGACCCACGTTTGGAAGCATCAGCCGGAGTGGCGCCATGACACTTAGCTGGAGTCTTGATAAAGTGGGTCCGATCTGCAGGAGTGCAGAAGATGCCGCCGTGGTTTTCAATTACCTGCACGGTACCGATGGGTATGACGCCAGCGCGGTGAATAAACCCTTTAACTATAAATCCAATACCGATATCAGGAAGTTAAAAGTGGCCTATGCAAAAAATTATTTCGACAGGATCACAGATACCAGCCGCAACGAATGGAAAGTACTGGAAGCCTATCGCAAAATGGGCGTGGAATTAATCCCGGTTGTTTTTCCGGATAGTGGTGTGTACAAATTCAATATTATGGATATCGTTATCAGCGCGGAATGTGCTGCGGCTTTCGATGAGTTTACCAGGAATAATGTGGATGATGAAATGACCCGGCAGGAAAAATATGACTGGCCCAATAGTTTTCGCGTATCACGCATGGTGCCGGCAGTGGAATATATCAACGCCAACCGTCACCGCTACCTGCTCATGCAAAAAGTAAATGAGCTGATGAATACCGTTGACGTGCTGATCTGTCCTACCCGCGGCAGCGGTAACCAGGGGGCCATTACCAATTTAACGGGCCATCCCGTGGTCTGCGTGCCAACGGGATTCGACAGGCGATCTAATCTTCCCACCAGTATTACGCTTATTGGTAAACTATACGATGAAGCCTCCATTCTCAGCGCCGCAAAAGCCTACCAGGATGCAACGCCATGGGATGAAATGCATCCGCCATTGTTTAAATAATGAGGCGATGGATTGACTAAGAGCTACAAGAAAAATGTCGGAAGGCAACTCTTTGTTGCTCTTTTTCTTATGTCCCGCTATTTGGGAAGTACTGGTTCAACAAAAAAACAAAGTTTAAAAAAGTAAAAAAAGCGCATCATATGAAAGACTTCTTCTCTTCTTTTTCTTCGTTTTTCTATTATGGAAACTGCTCTAATGGTTTCCCAAAGAGCAGGGCATAAGAAAAAGAGGCAAAGAGGAAATCTCATTATTGCTCTTTTTCTCTGGCTTACTCTTAGGGAAATACGGGTTCAATAAAAGAAAAACAAAGTTTAAAAAAGGGGAAAAAGGGCATTATACGAAAGACTTCTTCTCTTCTTTTTCTTTGTTCTTCTTTTATGGTAATTGTTTTAATGGTTTCCCAAAGAGCAGGACATAAGGAAAAGAGGGCAAAGAGAAAATCTCATTGATGCTCTTTTTCTCTGGCTTACTCTTAGTGAAATGCTGGGCTCAATAAAAGAAAAACAAAGTTTAAAAAGGAGAAAAGGGCATCATATGAAAGATTTCTTCTCTTCTTTTTCTTTGTTCTTCTTTTATGGAAACTGCTTTAATGGTTTCCCAAAGAGCAGGACATAAGAAAAAGAGGCAAAGAGTATAGCTTTTTGATCTTTAAACTCTGGCTTTCTCTTGGCGAAATAAGTGTTTAACTTTCATCAAAAATTATAATCTCACAATATTGAATATTGCCACCGGCGGATCGAAATACTGGTCGCTTTCATTCTGGCGGTAAATCTTTTTTACGATATCCATTCCCTTCACTACTCTCCCGAAGGCAGCATAGCCCTGTCCGTCCCCAATGTTTTCTCCGCCCTGGTCCAGGCCCGGCTGAGGGCCGATGCAGATAAAAAATTCAGTACCTGCCGTTCCCGGTTCAAGCCGGGCCAGTGATATGGTTCCATCCAGGTGACGGAGCTTTGTTTGATGGGTTCCTTCATGCGGAATACCCCGTACGCCCGCGGCCCGTTTTTGGTTTGATCGCCAGATACCACCCTGTATCAATTCTGTTTTGGGAGCATTGGATGGCTGGTTGTCTTCGTTAAGTACGCGGTAAAAGCTGCTGTTGTTGTAAAAGTTTGAATCGATATAACTGAGAAAGGCCGCAACGGTTTTGGGTGCCTGCATTGGGTACAATTCAATTTCAATATCTCCTTTTGATGTTTGAATTAGGATATGTGGAGTGGTTGTGCTTTTTTGCTGGCAGGAAAAACTTAATGATAAGAATAGAAAGAAAATAAACTGTCGCATAAAATTTTTTTATTCACCATTCGCTGCTCACCTCAAGTTCGTTTCGTTCGTTACCTCTCTACAAGTAAAGATGCGGGCCATCAGGGAATTATTTCGAAGAGGAAGAACTGCGTTTTTTCGAGGGCCACGAAATTATTGTCGGCAATCAGCAGCAGTGTTTTGTGACCGTTGGGTAATGTTGGACCGAATGTAATGCCTTCTACATTATCTACATAGATGCCTAATGCATCCATATTCAACAACAATTTTTTGTTTACAGGCCTGGCAGGAGGTGTTTGTATAAGCGAGGAGTTGTTGATGATATTTTCTGCGTTACGGATATCTGCCAGAAAGATTTTTATTGTGCAGGGTAAACGTCCTGTGGAAAAAGATCTCTCTATCATGAGCAGGTGGTCCTTGTCAACCGATAAAATATCGGGTACGCCATTGATCTTAAAAGCATTTTCCGGCGTGGCGGGATAGGCGATGGGATCCAGTTTGTAGGCATATTGCGCGGTGTTCTTTTTTGATCGTACATCAAACTGATACAGTCTGATCCAAGCATTGTTGTCTGCAAGGTCTGCCCGGGGGCCATCTTCATAGAGGGGTTCCTCAACGTTTACAAACAGTGTTTTAAAATCTCTGTCGAAACTCATTCCTTCCAATACGCCATTCTGTCGAGGGCCTTTTTCTATTGCCTGCATGCGGAGGTTCTGCGGCACAGGAAACGTATCGATAAATTTTCCATCTGGGGAAATAATGGTAATTGACGGGTCAGCAAGCACCGTATCTTTTCCGCCGATTATTCTTTCGCCTTCGCTTGTCCAGATGATCTGTCCGGTCATGGGATTGTAGCGAAGCGCTTCGGGATCCGGGGTATGTGATGGATCCCGTTTTGTTCCGGGGTAAGGTGTCCCGTTTTTTTGCAACAGTGTTGTTACATCCAAAAAAGATACACTGTCAATTCTGTCATTGTTGAAATAAACTTTCGCTGTATAGAAACGGGCAGGATTGATTGCCGACCTGTCGTCGCAAACCAAATAGTACACATTGTTGCCATAGTCATAATCTATACTTGATAATCCGCCTACCGTTGTGCCTTTGAAAGCAAGGTTATGGGGGATATCATATTGGCCAATCAGCTTGAGTTGGCCTATCGGCAAAGATGGATCTGTTGCAGGATGTTTTACCGTTACACAACCTGCAAACAGTATAACCAGGGTAATTAAACAAAGTCTCAATTTCTTCTTCTTTTTCTGTCGGAAAACAACCAGGGCAATAATTTAGGTTCAGCAAAAGCAGAGTCCCAGCTATTATGACCCGCTTTCGGGTATTCCGTATACATTACGTTAGTGGCACCTCTGGTCATGAGCGCCTTGAATAGTTCCCGGTCGGAGTCTGGAGGAACAGAGGTATCCAGCGTGCCATGAAATATCCATAATGGTACATTGCCCGCGTTTTCGAGGAACCAGGGAATATTGCATGCACCGCAGATAGGGAAAGCCGCGGAAAAATATCCGGGGTATCGCCCCAGCATATCATAGGTGCCAATGCCGCCCAGCGAAAGACCACCGAGGTACACCCGTTTTGTATTGATGAGCCTGTTTGCCGCTAAACTATCCATCAGCAGTTTAACCAGTTGCTGGGGCACTGGCGGTTCAGCTTCAGAGAGATATTCGCGCCGGGTTGCATTGGGTATACGTCTTGATCTGGCCCAGGCACTGTCAGGCGGACATTGCGGGAAAATAACAATAGCGGGAAAATTGTCTCGTATTTCTTCTTTCAGGAAAAGGCGACCACCATGCGTGAGCTGTGCTTCGTTATCGCGACCACGTTCCCCTGAGCCATGCAGGAATACGATCAACGGGTAGGCTTTGTTTTTTTTGTATTTGCGTGGATACAGGACCCGGTAACGCAATGTGTCCTTTCCCCTGATCAATTCTTTTTTCTGATACAGGGTGAGATCCTGTGCTGGCAGGGTGGCAAAAATGAATAGCGATGCAATGGCAGCAATGATTTTTTTCATACAAGGGGGCTTTCTTCTCTTATGGATTTATTTTTTGCAGGTGAGAGGCAAGATTATGAATGGATCTCGCAACGATCCCGATCTGTTCCTGTGCTTCTTTCCAGTTGCGTTGTTCAATTGCTTCACGAACACCGGGAATGGTTTTAACTCCATAGCCTGTATAAAAACCCGGGGCGTATAAAGTATGCCGGTACCAGTCACGACGGGGTAAGCCGTTTGCAGTTAACAATTGCTGTTCTGCCTGGTATAAAGCTTTGTTCAGCGATGCATGATCGGTATTGCTCATTAATGCGCTGTTCCAGGTTTCAGCAAATCGTTCTGCGTATTTCTCCAGTTGCGATAATGCATTCTGCAGCGGAGAAAAATCCAGGAAAGGCACTTCGGTTTTAATTACAGGTAGCTTTAATTTTTCCTTCGGGTCATTGGCAAGCAAATAAACATTCCTGCGAATGATCTCGTTCTCGGTAGCCGTTGACTCGCGTAGCTGTGCTGTTTTCTGCATCAGGTCCTCTACATATCCGTTCACTGTTTTTACCAGGCTCCTGAAATCAAAGGGTAACACATCCGCATCGGCCATACGCAATGTTGCGCGGCCCGCTGTTTTAGCCAATGCCACACCGTATACGAAATCCGGATCTTTAAATCGTATATAGTCGTCGTAGGAATCATAAATGGAATGGTATTCACCACCTGCGCTCTCACCGCCAAAGCCCAGGTCGAGCGAGGGGATACCGAGGTGCTGGATAAAGGACGAGTAATCCGATCCCGATCCCATTGCCCCCAGTTTAAAAACAGAACTGTTGAGAGCTTCTTTTTTATCTTTTGATGAAACTGCGCTTACTACATTGGATGCGCGGTCTCTTTCAAACACGCTTACTTTGGTCTGCGGGTCCTCCACGTCTTTGCTTATTTCCGTAACCAGTGTTTCCAGTGCGTGAGATCCTTCTGCACTCAGGAAGCCACGCGCATTACTGTCTGAATTGATGTATACCACCGCTTTTTCCTGTAATTCTGATGCGTGATCTTCCACCCATTCCGTTGAGCCCATCAAGCCTGGCTCTTCAGCATCCCATGCACAATAGACCAGAGTGCGCTTTGGCTTCCATCCGTTCTTCACTAACTGGCCGATGGCCTGCGCCTCTTCCAGCAATGCTGCCAAACCGCTTACCGGATCATTCGCGCCATTGACCCATGCATCGTGGTGGTTGCCGCGGATTACCCACTGGTCGGGATACTTTGATCCTTTAATCATGGCAATCACATTGTAGGCCGGACGTAACTTCCATTCGAATTCTGTTTTTAAGTGCACCCTTGTTTTACCCGGACCTATATGGTAGGTAAAAGGCAAACCCCCTCTCCATTCAGGCGGTGCAACGGGGCCTTCCAATGCCTGCAGCAGTGGCTGAGCATCGTGGTAGCTGATGGGCAGAACAGGAATTTTTAACAGGTTAGGGGCAGCTAAACGATCAAGCCGTTTTGCAGTTTCCGTAGCGCCAATATTGGGTGTTAAGGGGTCGCCGGGATAGATCACCATATCCATGATCGAGCCGCGCTGTACACCGTATTCATTTTTAAAGGCGCCTTTCGGGTATACATCGCCCTGTACATATCCATCATCTTTGGGATCTGAATAAATGATGCAACCGATAGCACCATGTTCCTGCGCCACTTTTGGTTTGATGCCACGCCAGCTGCGACCGTATTTCGCAATAACGATCTTTCCTTTTACATCAATGCCCATGCTTTCCAGTTTTTCGTAATCATCGGGTAGTCCATAATTAACGAATACCAGTTCTCCCGTTACATCACCATCTGCGCTCCAGGCATTATAAGTAGGTAACTGGCCTTCCTGCCCCGAAGTGAGGTCTTCTTTAACCGCAAGCTCTTTGAGTGACGCGGTAAAGGCTGTAGGCCCCGTCATTTCTAACACCCGTGTTTTGGGTGTGGGGAAAAGAACCTGGTAGGTTTCTATCCTGGCATCCCATCCCCAGCTTCTGTAACGGTTCAGAATCGCATCCGCCACTTCTTTTCCCCCGGCAGATCCCACATGATGCGGTTTGGCAGAAAACTCCTTTATCGTCTGACCGATGTGTTGCGCACTAAGCAAAGCATCAAATTGCTGCTCCAACTGTTTCTCAGAAACGGAATTCCTGTCAGTAAAGCCGGTAATTGACTTTTGTGCTGTTGACAGCCCGGTACTGAGCAATAAATAAATGATTGCGCCTGCAAATTTTCTCATAGTGCCTGTTTTCAAGGTTGTTAGTGCAATTTAACAAAAAACGGATGGCTTTAGGTTTCGCATTTGGCATTTCGTGTTTCGTGTGTTGAATGCACAAGGTGTTGCTAAAACCCGAAACACAGCGTTAACATACCCTTCTCAAATATTTAGGATGGTCTTATGAGTAACTGGCACATGGATTGGTTATTAATAAGCATCTAAAACACTTAAATAGAAAAGCATGAAAAAGATGACATGGTTTTTGGGTGTTGCACTGGGTATATTCATTCTTTCGGGCTGTGGTAGCTCTGCCAATATACAGAAAGACAACTCCTATAACTTTAGCAAGATCAGGTCCTATGCCTGGGTGAACGGAACGCAGAAAGAGAAAGGTTCGTCTGATTCCAAAACGGCCAGGATGAATGACCTTACTGATCGTAAGATCCGTAACAGTATAGATGAAAACCTGCAGAAAAACGGTTGGGCGCTGAACGAGCGCAATCCTGATGTGTTGCTGGTATATGATGTGGATGTACAAAGGGAAGAAAGAAATGTAAGTAACCCCGTATACTCACAGTCAACCACACGCTGGTTCTTCAATCCTTACCAGAGAAGGTATGTACCGGTATTTTATCCTTCCCAGTTTCTTGGGTATGATAACCAGACACAAACGGTAAGGGAAAGCACGTTAACGCTCACGATGATGGATGCTGATAGCGACAGAACCATCTGGCAGGGATCTACCACTTCTGAATTAAGCGGAAGGAACCTGAGTGACAGGGCGATTGCCAGCAATGTAAAAACACTTCTGAAAAGGTTAGATAAATAAAGGCAAGTCAATTTCAAATCCAATATCCAGGGGCCATCTGCTGAAAAGCAGGTGGCCTTCTTTTTGCACAAAGTCTCTAACCGAACCCTCCCTTTCCGCTGCGGCTCCTGCGGTTGAAATGGTTTCGGAATTCATGCAGAATTCAGGTTGTGATTTTTCCAACCGCAGAGCCGCAGAGGACGGGGAGTTTTCGCAGAGATTAGTTCAGCAATTCGTCCAATCGTGATTGGAGCAATTTTTTTTCTGCGAGTGATGGAGTGAGCTGTTGCGCGCGGGTGAGATACTCTTTCGCTTTAACAATATTGCTAAGCCGTTTATACAGATCTCCAAGTACGGCGCTGTAGAGATGGTCCGTATGCAGGAGTTGATCAATTCCATGAATAGATAAGATGGATGCAATAGCAGCTTCTACCTGCCCATTCTCCGCCTGCACCACTGCGCGGTTAAGAATGGTTGCGGGTGTGGGTTTTACTTCGGTAAGCAGGGTATACAGTTGCAGCAACCGCGGCCAGTTCGTTTGTTCAAATGTTTCAGCCAGGCAATGCTCGGCAGCGATGGCTGCTTCAATATGGTAGGCGCTGATCAGTTCGCCGGCGGATGATTGATTGAGGTAGCCGAAGCCTACCTGTATCAGCTCACGGTCCCATAAGGAACGGTCCTGTTCGCGGAGCCGGACAATATCGTTGTGCTTATTCACACGGCTATCAAACCTTGCGGCATGCAGGCACATCAGTGCGAGCAGCGCATGTGCGACTGGCTGTTTTACCAATGTATGTTCCGTTAACAGTTTACAGCAACGCATGGCTTCGGCGCAAAGATCGCGGCGGATCAGTTCATCCGCTTTGATCGAATGGTAGCCTTCGTTAAACAGAAGATAGAGCACCGTGTATACCGTGTCAAGCCTTTGCTGCAGGTCAGATCCTACGGGTATTTCAAGTACCACGTTGTTATCACGGAGAAAATTTTTGGCCCGCGAGATCCTTTTCTGCACCAGCGCTTCATTGGTAACCAATGAACGCGCGATCTCTGCCATTGAAAAACCCGAAACGATTTTCAGGGTAAGTGCCACCTGGTCCTCAGGTTTCAACAGAGGGTGACAACATGCGAAGATCATGCGCAACTGGCTATCGGCTATTTCCCCGGGATGAAAAAAAGCATTTACATTTTCTTCGAGTTCCTGCACTGCCTCTGCGGCAAAGCGGTCATGTAACTGCCGGCGTCGCAGAAGATCCAACGCTTTGTTCTTCGCTACCTGCAGTAACCATGCGCGGGGATTATCGGGAAGCCCTTTGATCTTCCAGGAATGAAGTGCCTGTATGAATGCATCCTGCACTACATCTTCTGCCAGTTGCAAATTGGCCAGGCCCAGAAAATGGGTTAAAACAGCAACCATCTTTCCCGCCTCATGACGGAAAAGATGGTCCACCAGTTTGCCGGTATTGTCAGTGGCGTCCATTTACATTCCCTCAAAAACCATAACATCGCGCACTTCAACAGTTCCACCCAGTGCCAGATCGGGACAGCCTTTGGCGATCTCGAGCGCGGCCTCAAGGCTTTCAGCGCTAACGATAAAGAAACCACCTACGATCTCTTTACTTTCCGCATAAGGACCATCCGTGATTACATTGTTCTTTTGCAGGGTTTTGCCCGTAGGTAGCAGGGCCTCGCCGGCCTTGTAAATATTTTTCTGCTGCAGTTCTTCTACCCAGCCCATCCATTTCTGCATGTTTTGCTGCATTTCTTCGGGAGAGGCTGCCTGGGGGTCGAGACCACCACGGAAAATGAACATGAAACTTTTCATAACGTTGTGTTTTTTGGATTGATAAATAAGATTACGCAGAAAAGACGAATGGAAGGTTACCGTTCAGACAAAAA
>JANPIE010000104.1:0-32320 GCA_031424835.1 Chitinophagaceae bacterium | reverse complement strand
TTTTCAATATAAGAAAGACAAAAGTAGAAAAAGAAAGAAAAGACTTTTTACTCCTTTTAAATCTTTGTTCCTTCTGCTATTGAAATATCGCCAATGCAGTACTAGCTCGTTACCTCACTCTGCGTTAACTCTGCAACTCATGTTCTCCGCGGTTGGAAAAAACTTCAAAAATTCAGGCTACCTGAAATTTGTAGACGTTTGCCAACAGCAGAGACGGGGAGAACGCGGAGGGGTGCTATGTATGGGTATCAGGCTGATTGCCCAATGTGGCAGGCAGATAGATGGTAAGGGTGGTTCCCTCGCCCGGAACAGAACGGATATTGACGAACCCGAAATGATTGTCTACAATCTTTTTCACAAAGGCAAGACCAAAGCTTAGTTTAAGTAATCCATCACCTTCTTTTCGTCTAATGCTGAAAGCATCATCGGGATTATCCAATGCAAAGCCTTTGCCATTATCTGAAATGGTTAACTGCACAAAATCTGAATAGCGGTATTTGCCTTTGATCTCTTTAAAACTATTCTGCTGTATCAGGCTGGCGGTAACAGAAATTTTTAATGCACGATCATCATGCTGATACGCAACGCTGTTGGCCAGTACCTGTTCAAACAACAATGACAACTGCTGTTCATTCCCTTTTACCACCGGCAGCCTTGCGGCTTTCAGCTCTGCCCCATTGAGGGAACTGAAGAACCGGTTAAGATCAACATCCTGGAAAGAGCCCGTATCGGTATTCAGGCTGATAAATTTTTCGAGTTGGGCAGTCAGTGCGCGCATTCTGCGGCATTCTGTATTGATCTTATGGAGGTCCTTCACCGTATTATCACCCAGTATCTCCGCATTCTGTGTGGCTACTTTGTCTGCAAATACGCCGATCTTTCGGATGGTCTCCTGGAGATCATGGGATATGATGCGGCCAAACTGCGCCATATCATTACTCATTACCTGCAGTTGCGAGAGCCGCCGGTCGAGTTCAATTGCATGTTTTTCCAGATAATCTTTTGCAGTAATCAGTTCCAGGTTCTCCTGTAACGCAGCTTCTGCTTTTTTCCTCGCCAGAAGTAATCGCTCTTCATATTCACCTCTTTGAACGGCCCTGAAGAGTACACAATGGTTTACGAGTTTGCCATCGGTCTCTTTGCGGCGGGCATTCCAGATCATCGGGGTTTCTTTTCCATTCTTCCCGCGAACAATAAAAAAAATCTCTTCGGCACTTCCCTGCATTTTAACCAGCGGAAAAAAATGTGTCTGGTAAAATATCCTTCCGGCAATGGTAAATATGGTTTCAATGTTGCGGCCGATCAGCGCCTCGCGGTTGGGGTATTCTAGCATTGACCAAAGGGTGTGATTGACTTCCACGATGGTACCTTCATCGGTAAAAATGATAAAACCACAGGGGGCGGTATCGAGGTCCTCCAGCATTAATTTTTTTGGCCCGCAAGGTATTCCTTCATCAATCGGATGGTTTCTTCGGGGTGGCTCATGTGTGGGCAGTGTCCTGTTGCCTTCATTATTTGTAAACGGCTACCCGGAATTTTTCGGCTCAGGTATTCGCCCACCTCCATTGGCGCAATCAGGTCATCGGAACATTGCAGGATCAGAGAGGGAACTTTCAGGGCGCCCAGATCCTTGCGGTTATCTGATAAAAATGTTACTTCCGCAAATTTGCGGGCAATAACAGGATCGGTGGAACAAAAACTGTCGGCAAGTTCCTGCCCCAGCTCAGGACGTTCAGGATTTTTCATGATCGCAGGCGCCAGGTAATTTGCCCAGCCGATATAGTTGCGATCCATGGTATCCAGCATTTCATCTATGTCTTTTTTATCAAAACCGCCTACATAACCGTCTGCATCGTTAAGATAACGGGCCGATGGGCCGATAAAGATCAGCGCAGAAAAGATACCCGGATTTCTGTTAGCTGCCACCAGCCCGATCATACTGCTAACCGAATGGCCCACAAAGATCACATTCCGGAGCGCTAACTGCTCGCAGATCTCCAGCACATCATCCGCATAGCCGTTTAAACTGCTGTATCGCTCACCCACATAAGCAGACAGGTCTGATTTTCCCGCTCCCACGTAATCAAACACCACAATCTTATAGTTTTCCTCAAATGCCGGGGTCACATACCGCCACATATTCTGGTCGCAACCAAATCCATGAGCGAACAGCATGGGTTGATCACCCTTGCCCCAAATCCGCACATTGTTTCTGGTAATTACATCCACTTTCATTCTGTTTAAGATTTTTGGCAAAATATTTGCCATAATTAAACAATACTTTTATGTCTAAATATACCCCACATATCCATGCCTCTAAAAAACAATTCCGGTATCTACCTAGTGGATGACGACCCCGACGACCGGGAGATATTCAGCCTTGCCTTACTGGACGAAGGATACAAAGGACCGGTCATACAGTTTATCAACGGGAAAAAATTATTGGATCACCTGGTTATCAGCCCCTCCGAGCTTCCCTCTCTCTTTATACTGGACCTGAACATGCCCGTTAAAAACGGTGTGGACACCCTGCGGGAACTAAAATCAAAAAACCTGTACCAGTATATACCGGTGATGATCCTGACCTCTTCCTCCCGGGAATCAGATGAATCGGCCTGCTGGGAGTTGGGATGTGAATACTACCATACCAAGCCTATTGACTTTTCTGAATACAAAAAACTCGCCACCGCGGCCATCGAATACGCCGACCGCAATACCGGTAGGGCAGAAAAGGCCTGATTTGTGCGGCGAATGAACTCAGTTCATTTGCGTAGCCTCAGTTGTTTCAGCTTCTGTTTTTTCGGTTTTGCTATCGATAAAATTTACCAGGTCCTGGTTCAACCGGTCTTTCTCAGTTACAAAAATTCCATGTGGGCCACCTTCATACACAATAAGCTGCGCATCTTTGATAAGGTCCGCGGTTTTGTATGCTGAAATATCTATGGGTACGGTTTTATCCTCATCGCCATGTATCAGAAGAGTGGGTACATCAATCGCTGCACAATCCTTTCTGAAATCTGTTTCCGAAAAAGCACGCACACAATCGATCGTTGACTTTTGCGTGGCTGTTAATGTTAAACCATGCGCCCATTGCAGCAATTCCTCTGATACCGGCTTTTCAGTTTTGCTCACGCCAAAGAAATCTTTACCAAAGCCAGCCAGGAATTTAGGACGGTCATTTTTGATTTTCTGCACCATCTTATCAAACATTTTTTTGGGAAGCCCGTCTTCATTATCATCTGTCCTTAACATAAAAGGCGTTACCGCGCTAACCAATACAGCTTTTGAAATTCTTTCAGAACCATAAGCAGACAGGTACCTTACCACTTCGCCGCCACCCATTGAAAAACCTACCAGGGTAACATCGGTAAGATCAAGCTGGTCGATCAGGCATTTGAGGTCTGAGGCGAAGGTATCATAATCATAGCCCGTCCAGGGTTTGTCTGATTTGCCAAAACCTCTGCGGTCATAGGCAATGCAACGGTAATGTTCCGGTAAAGTACCCAACTGGTATTCCCACATTTCATGTGATGAGGGCCATCCATGAATAAAGATCACCGGCTGGCCCTGGCCAAGGTCCTGGTAATAGAGCCTCACGGGAATTTCATCCATCGTTTGTATGTATGGCATAAATCAAGTTTCTAGTATTACAGAAAAATGCATGCCGGGGTGATGGATATCAACTGCAGGAGTAGGTTGCATAAGCGCAATTGCGTTTCGCACTACCCGCATCATCAATGGAATTGCCGGTATGTCCAGGTTCGAAAAATGCCTCCGTAACTCTCTGTGTAATTTGTGCCTCCGTGGTGCAGCCTTCCACACCCGTTTTCGAACCGAAGGGTCCACCACGGAGGCAAAGAATACACAGAACTACACAGAGATATCGATGGTGTGAAATCTGCAACCGTTTTTATTGCCAAAGGGATGATGGTACGGCCACTTGCCAAAATATTTTAACATTCCACAAATCTTTCCTTAACAATTTTCGTAGATAAGCTGGAAAAACCCATTTCAAAACCGGGCCATTATCAACATCACCCTATAAAAAGCACATATGAAGACACAGTTACTAAAGTTATTTTCAGTCATGCTGGGAGTGACTTTACTTACCAGCATACGGGCACAGGTCATTCCTGTGCGACCGGTAACCACCGCAGTTCCCTTCCTTCGAATAGCGCCGGATGCGCGCGCCGGGGGTATGGGTGATATTGGGGTGGCTACCAATCCGGATACCTATTCCCTGTTTTATAACATGGGAAAAGTTGCCTTCAATACAGATAAATCCGGCATCGGCATCAATTATACCCCATTCTTAAGAGAGCTCGGCTTAAGAGATGTGTACATGATGGCTGCCAGCGGTTTTTATAAACTCAGCGACGACGAAGCGCTTACCGCCGGCTTGCGTTATTACAGCCATGGCAATGCGCAGTTCACAGATGATGTGGGCAATAATCTAAACACATTTAAACCCAATGACCTTGCTTTTGAAGCGGGTTATTCCCGAAAGATCAGCATGCGTTCAGGTTTGGGTGTTTCACTGCGTTACATCAATTCAAGAATTACCAATGCTTCTGCGGATTTTAAAACAGGCAGCTCTGTGTCAGCAGATATTGGGTTTTTCACGGGTACAAAAAATGCAGCGGGGCAAGGCTGGAACTTTGGTATTGCCTTGTCTAACCTCGGCGCCAAAATTGGTTATACCACCAATGCACAACAGAAAGATTATATACCCGCTAACCTGGGTTTGGGTGTTGGTTACACTGCTGTGGTTAATGAACAGAACAAATTCAATTTCGGCCTTGACCTGAATAAACTACTGGTACCTACGCCGCCGGATGAGGCGGATGCAATGGCCGTTGAGAATTACCGTTCACAATCTGTAGCGGGCAGTTGGATAAAATCTTTTGGCGATGCACCCGGTGGATTCAGCGAGGAGCTAAAAGAATTTCAACTCGGTTTTGGCGGGGAATATATCTACGATAACCGCTTTGTTTTGCGCGCGGGGTATTCAACAGAAAATAAAACAAAAGGTAACCGCAACTATTTTACACTGGGTGCCGGTTTTATGTACAAAGCCTCCCACCTCAATTTTTCTTACCTCGTTCCTAACCAGGGGGGCAACCAGGCGCTTTCCAATACCATACGCCTTTCGGTTGTTTTCGGTTTCAAACAATAATTATCCTGTAAAACCATTGTTCAAACTTATATTATGAATCAAACAATCATACAACACAAAAGGTGGAAACCCTTTTTAGTGCTGCTTTGCATGGGCCTGTTCATGCAGTTGGCAGCTACCGCATCCAGCCACAGGGAAGCGCCATTGATATCCAATGATCCACTGGCCGATAATACAGATGTGTATGCGTTCCGCAGCCCTGATGATCCCACAACGATCACCATCATTGCAAATTATATTCCCTTCCAGTTACCGGAAGGCGGACCCAACTATTATAATTTTGGCGCAAACATCCGCTACGAAATACATATTAAGAATAAAACCACCACCACGGGTGATGATATTACGTATCGGTTTACTTTCTCGCAGGTTAATGAGGATCCTACTACTTTCTTCAATATCCGCCTCGGAAAACAAAATCTGAAGACAACGTATACCTGCGAAAAAAGCACCAATGGCGGGGTATCCTTTACTACTATTGTAACCAATGGCATTGTGCCGCCCGCCAATATCGGTCCGCGCTCTATTGAAACAGGTGTAGGTTTAGGCACCACTCCCTACAATACCCTTATGCAGAATGCGGTTGCCACAGCAGCAGCAGGTGAGAGAATTTTTTGTGGTCCTGTTGACGATCCGTTTTTTGTTGACCTGGCCGGTGCCTTTGATGCTGGTAATTTCAGGCCCGAAGGAAATACGGTGAATGCGCCCAAAGATGGACTTGCCCGTTTTAATGTGCATACCATCGCGCTGAAAATTCCCATTGCTTTATTGCAGAAAGATGGCAAGCCGGTTACCGCCGCAGCCAATATTCTTGATCCCGAATTTGTAATCGGCGTTTGGGCAAGTGCCAGCAGGCAGCAGATCAAAACCATTACAACCGGCGGCGCCGCGGGCTATTCCGGTAACTGGATACAGGTATCCCGCCTGGGTATGCCATTAACCAACGAAGCAATTATACCGATCGGTATGAAAGATAAATGGAACTCGGTTACTCCCTATAACAACAACGATCTCCAGTTCGCAAAATATTTTACCAATCCCGAACTTGCATTGTACATGGATGAATCGCAGTTTGGCGGAGCCGTTCCTTCTTTACAGGCATTGCGCATTCAAAGCCGGTCTTTGGGTATTTATGATTTCAGAAATGGTAAGTCAGGACTGTTTGGTTTGAAAGGATCAGCCGCGGTAAAAGGTACTGCGCTCGACGAAGCAGCCTTTGGGTCTGTGCTGTTACCTGATAATGCAAGCCCAAGAGCAGTAGACATCCTTCCTATTTTCTTTACCGGCGTTCCCAATCTTGCACCGTACCAACTGGCTACGGGCAAAGCGGGCAATCCACTGGCCGCAGGAAAACCGTTTATCCATAATTTTCTCCCCACCCTGGGTGATATGCTGCGCCTCAATATGGCCGTACCCGTTACACCCCGCAATGATCCTAAATTCAGTTCGCTCGGTATTATTCAGGCCGCAGTACTGGGGTTGACCGATCCTGCTTACAACACCAACAAGGACCTTCAGTTTATCCCCAACATGGATGGCTTCCCCAATGGAAGAAGGCTTGAAGATGATGTAACCACTATTGAGTTACAGGCGGTGAGTGGTGTTGCGCTGGCTGCTATTGGTTTGTGGTATGATGATTACAAGGGTGGCAGCTCCACACCCGTTACACAAAACCTGGTAAATGTGCTAAGCTTTAGTTCCGGGCCAACCAAGAATGATACGGTATTCAAAGCGGGATTCCCCTATGTACAAACGCCATGGAGAGGCTATAACTACACCATTAAACCCAGGTTCTAACCAATCAACAAAAGCGTTATGAAAAAAATTATAACAATACTATCGGTCATTTTGGTTTGTTGTGTATGCATGCAAACCCCGGCCATCGCATCTTCACACCGCGAAGCGCCATTGATATCCAATGATCCGCTGGCAGATAATACCGACCTGTATGCTTTCCGCAGTCCGGCCGATAACAGTAAGATCATTCTTATTGCCAATTACATTCCTTTTGAACATCCCGCGGGAGGTCCTAACTGGTACACCTTTGGTGAAAACATCCGTTATGAGATCCACGTGGATAATAACACCGCTACAACAGGTGACGACATCATTTACCGTTTTACATTCAGGCAGGTTAATGAGGATCCCACCACTTTCTTTAATATCCGCTTAGGAAAACAGAATCTCAAAACTACTTATGTATTGGAGAGAAGCATGAATGGCGGTACCAGTTTTACCACCATCGTAAGCAATGGCGTTGTGGCGCCACCGAATATCGGACCCCGTTCCATCGAAGACAAAACCGTGGGCCTGGGCGCATCTAATTACGACGCGCTGATACAGGCTTCGGTAATTACTGCCAGCTCTGGCGAAAGGGTATTCTGCGGTCCGATAGATGATCCATTCTTTGTGGACCTGGGAGGTATTTTTGACCTGGGTGCTACCACCACCAGTCGCGACGGGCTGGCAAAATTCAATTGTCATTCTATCGTAATAGAGGCGCCTATTACTACGCTGCAAAAAACAGGAAGAGCGGTTACCACTGCAGCCAATATTCTGGACGGCGATTTTGTGATTGGTGTGTATGCCAATGCATCAAGACCGGCGATCACAACACTTAGCACGGCTGGTGGTGCCAGCTCTTTTTCGGGTAACTGGATACAGGTTTCCCGCCTGGGCATGCCGCTTACCAATGAGGCTGTGATTCCCGTAGGCGATAAGGACCTCTGGAACGCAACCTCCCCAGCCAATGACCTTCAGTTTGCAAAATATTTTTCCAACCCGGAACTGGGTTTGTATATGGACGATTCACAGTTTGGCACGGCAGTGCCCGGATTAAGCAAGCTGCGCATCCAGTCAAAATCATTGGGCAGTTTTGATTTCCGCAATGGCAAGCCCGGCCTTTTTCCCTTAAAAGGCTCACCAGCGGTTGCAGGTACCGCTCTTGATGATGCGATTTTTGGAACGATCCTTTTGCCTGATAACAAAAGTCCGCGCGCAGTTGACCTATTACCTATTTTCTATACCGGTGTTCCCAACCTGCGTCCTTACCAGTTGGCTACCGGAAAAAATGGTAATCCGCTGGCAGCAGGTAAACCCTTTATCAATAATTTCCTTCCCACATTGGGCGATTATTTACGCCTGAATATGGCTGTTCCTGTTACGCCGCGCAATGATCCCAAATTCAGTTCACTGGGTATCATCCAGGCGGCAGTATTGGGACTGACAGATCCTGCTTATAACGGATCGGCAGCACTTCAATTCATTCCCAATATGGATGGCTTCCCTAACGGTAGAAGGCTGGAAGATGATGTAACCACGATTGAACTGCAGGCGGTAAGCGGTGTTGCATTGGCGGCTATTGGATTATGGTATGATGACTATAGCGGTACCGGCAGCCCGGTTACGCCGCAGCTTGTGAATGTATTGTCTTATAATGCAGGCGTTACCAAAAATGATACGACTTTTAAAAATACGTTTCCATTTGTACAGGCACCATGGCGCGGGTTTAATGGCGCGCAGTACAGCGGACCAAAAAGTGTGACAGCGGATTTGGGATTATCGGCAAACTCAATTGACCTGGCCGCATTCCCCAATCCCTTCAAAAGAACCCTCACTTTCCATTACAAAATTACCACGCGCTCCAGTGTCATTTCCATCAGAATAGTAGATGGCTCGGGTAAGCTGGTAGGTGTACTGGCCGAGGGAACCAAAGATCCCGGCGATTATTATGTACAATGGACGCCGTCGAGCCTGGCGGCAGGTACTTACTATGCCCGGCTATATGCGGGCTCCGACAAATCGCAGACGATCGTGGTTGTGAAAACCGTAATGTAATGCACAACGTATATAAAGGGGGAAGCTTGCTTCTCCCTTTATTGATACCTGCCCGGCAAACCCGGGAGCGTAACCACCTTAATCAACCTTATTGACAACCAAATGAAAACATTAGCCAACTTATTGTTCTGCTGCGTGCTGGCATTTAATGCCTGTACAACCAGTACCGCTACCGACCAGGCCGCACTCAATTCAGACCCACTGGCCATTCCCGCGTTGTATGAAAGAACGGGATCTCTTGCCTCGGCTACTGAATGGCCAAAAACAAAAGAAAAAATTGCGGAACTCACCGCAAGGCTGGCCAAAAATCCTTCAGATACCAAGGCAAGGTTACAGATCGCCGGCATTTACCTGGCAGAGGCCCGTATTACGGGAGAACATCCTTACTATTATCCCGCCATTGAAAAAATTCTCAATGGGGTTTTATCGATTGATCCGGCGAATTTTGAAGCCACGGTTTTTACATCATCGGTAAAAATGTCGCAGCACAAATTTGCAGAGGGAAAAGCGCTGGCTGAAAAAGCAAAACAACTGAATCCTGATAATGCCTATCCGTATGGCATATTGGTAGACGCCAATGTGGAACTGGGAAATTACGAGGAAGCGATTGCCAATTCAGATAAGATGCAGGTGCTGAAACCCTCTCTCGAATCATATTCGCGTGCCTCCTACCTGCGTGAAATTTATGGTGATTATGCCGGCGCTATTGAAGCGATGAAACTGGCGGTTACCGCTGGTCTCCCTGGTTCCGAACCCCAATGCTGGAGCAGGAATACGCTGGCGCAATTGTACCTGAATATTGGACAGACGGAGAAAGCTGAAGCGGAATACAAAACCATACTCGCCATACGTCCCAGTTATGCATTTGCACTGGCGGGCCTTGCCCGTATTGCGCATAACCGCAAGGATTATACCACCGCGCTTAGTTTACTGGATTCGGCAGCGGCCATCATGCCCGAGTTTTCTTTTCATGAGCAGATGGGAGATATTTATGCCGAAACCGGCCTGAAGGAAAAAGCAGAAAAAAAATACGCTGAAGTGCTTGCCATGCTGAATGAAGATGCGGTTTCGGGCCATTCTGTTTCACTGGAGATGAGCAAGCTGCTCATTAAAATGGGAAAAACAAGTGAAGCAAAAAAATACGCATTGCAGGAATACAATGCAAGGCCCTCGAATATTGAGGTGAACAAAGAACTTGCCTGGATAGCTTACCAGGAAAAAGACATGAAGAAAGCGGCGGCGTATTTACAAACCGCCATGCGAACAAATTCAAAGGACCCCGAGTTATTGCGCAGGGCCGCGGAGATCAACAGGGCGTTGTAAGATTAGGGACCAACGATGGCTTTGTGTAAGATGTTCTTTGCACAAAGCCATCGTTGTTTTCTTTTTCACCTCTTTTCTGTTAACGCGATGCGGCTTTTCTTTCCCCGGAATGCCCTAACACTTATATCTACCTGCATCCATGGCCACCCATGGAACATGTTTTGTGTGTAAACCGGTATGGCCCTCAAAGAATACACGATTTGTGACGGCGTTACATGGATAGACATTACGGCGCCCACTAACCATGAAATGCAGACCATCACAAAGGAATTCAACCTGCATCCCCAACTGGTGCAGGATTGCATGGAGCCCGATCACCTGCCCAAGTACGATTCTGTGGATGATGTGAACTTTTTGATACTGCGTTATTTTAACCATGTTTTTGACACACGGATCGCCACCATACAACAGTTAAGCAATAAGATTGCGATCTTCTATACGGCCCGGTTTCTGATTACCATACATATGGAGCCTATTCAGTTCCTTTCCAATATTCAAAAAAAATACATCGACCCGAATAAATGTGACGGCTCCGAGCAGTTGGTTACACGCATATTATGGTACACACTTGAAAGCTATGATGATCCTGCTGAAAGGTTATCCGAGCAGGTGGATTTTTTGGAAAACCAGATTTTATTGAAAACGGTTACGAATGAACAGGTGGAGACTTTGTATTATATCAAGCGGCAGGCATCCATTTCCAATAAAATACTGCTGCTGATGGCTGAGCCCATTAACCATATACGCATGCTCCCCAAAGACGATCCCGCATTGCAGGATGTAAGGGACCAGCACCTGAAATTTTTAACGCTGTATAACCAGATACTGGAAGACGTGAATAACCTGATGAATCTTTACATGTCATTTTCAGCACAGAAAACGAATGATGTGATGAAGGTACTGACCATTTTTTCTGTGTTCTTTATGCCGCTTACATTCATCGTGGGCATTTACGGTATGAACTTTTCTTTCATGCCCGAACTTCGTGAGCGTTGGGGTTACCCGGGCGTATGGATATTGATGGTAGCAGTCACCTTTACGATCTACCAATGGTTTAAACGAAAGAAATGGCTCTGATGGCAGGTAAATTATTTCACGCGAGATGCCTTATCACCACTCACCAATCACGCAGGGAACCATCGGCTCACCATTCCCGCATTGGCGTGTTCAGGCGGCAGTCCTTTGTTTTTCAGGAATGACTTTACCTCAAAATAGCCTGTGATCTTTCCTTTGCTAAAGCCGAATTTGGCTACGGCTTCCAGTACCTCATCCAGCGAGACCTGGTATTTCTGTTCAATTCCCAGCAGGAAAATGGCAAAATCTGAACTACCTGCCGCATCAATTTTCTCTTTCATAGTTTTTTTGATTACGCCTGAGCCTATAAAAAATACGTGCCAGCAATGGCACGGGATTTTTGGAACAGGTAATATGAAAACCTCCTACCGAACAGAAGCCGGCCGTGTTGCCAAAAAGCACCAGAAGATTCAGGCGCAGATAGCTGCCGCCGATAAACGCCATCCTGTACGGGAAAAAGAAAAAGCCATGCAGGCCGGTGCGCGCAAATACCCCGAGCCGCCGCTTTTCAAACAACACCTCGGTAAGCCCGGTAAAGAGGCCCGTTTGCGGTTACAACCCATGTATGATGCGCCGTATTACAAGGGCTCCGATAAATTAAAGGGGATGACAGCCATTATTACCGGAGGGGACTCCGGCATCGGCCGGTCGGTAGCCATACTGTTTGCAAGGGAAGGCGCGGATATTGTCATTGTTTACCTGAATGAACACCAGGACGCACGGGAAACCGCTTTTCTTGTGGAAGCTGAGGGCAGACAATGCCTGCTGATTGCGGGAGATGTTGCCAACCGCAGCTTCTGCCGCGATGCGGTAAAACAAACCCTACAACATTTCAAACGCTTGGACATACTGGTAAATAATGCAGCCTTTCAGTTGCATGTTCCCCGGTTTGAGGACCTGACGGCAGAACACCTGGATATCACCATGAAGACCAACCTTTATGGATATTTTTATATGGCGCAGGCCGCCGTACGCTATATGAAACCAGGTGGTTGCATAATTAACAGTGGATCGGTTACGGGTCTCAACGGCAACAAAACGCTGCTCGATTATTCCGCAACCAAAGGCGGTATACATGCATTCACACGCTCATTATCAACGCACCTGATCGATAAAGGCATTCGTGTAAACGCGGTAGCTCCGGGGCCGGTATGGACACCGCTCAATCCTGCCGACAAACAGAAAAAAGACATTGCCCAATTTGGCGCTAAAACACCCATGAAGCGGCCAGCGCAGCCGGAAGAAATTGCCCCCGCTTATGTTTTTCTTGCCTCTCCGCAGTGTTCGAGTTATATCACCGGGGAAGTGTTGCCTATTATTGGAGGGTATGGGGGAGGTTGAGGAGATTTTGGATTTTGGATTGGGAGATTTTGGATTTTTATCTCGGCCCCGCTGATTATTTTGTGAGGAAATAATCGGCGAAACTGCGGCTTATCTACTTAATAATTTCCCCTTGCCTTCATAAAAACCCTGCTTTAACATATCTTCATCACAGCGATAATTCATCCGGAAAAATATGCTTATGAAACATAGCCTGCCATCTCTCAAAACC
Organism: Chitinophagaceae bacterium; assembly: GCA_031424835.1. Classification (GTDB taxonomy): domain Bacteria; phylum Bacteroidota; class Bacteroidia; order Chitinophagales; family Chitinophagaceae; genus Sediminibacterium. The sequence continues at coordinate 19,358 of JANPIE010000104.1, read as the reverse complement.
ACGCTGGTAATTCTGGTAATGACCATCATCAGCACTGCATTCAAACAGGATAATCCACCCTATGATAAATCGGCCATTGGGCGTTGGGACCTGACCGTGAATATGGATGGTCGCATCGTTCCCTCATGGCTGGAAGTAAAACTTTCCGGTGTAAAAACGCTGGTGGGTTATTACGTTGCCGAAGGGGGCAGCGCCCGACCCATAGCGAAAGTGTTGGCGAAAGATGGGAAAATAAGTTTCAGCATACCCGCGCAATGGGAGCGTTCAGACAAAGACATGGTTTTTGAGGCAGAATTGAAAGATGATAAGCTCACAGGTACCATCCAGAGCAGCCTGGGTAAACAATTTACATTTACGGGAGAAAGGGCACCGCTGTTAAAAAGAACCGCTGCCCCCGTCTGGAGTGCACCCATCAACCTGATTGCTAAAAACAGTACGGCAGGCTGGCATCCATCGGGCCCAACCAACCAGTGGGTGGTGGAGAATGGAATCTTAAAAAGCCCGAAATCGGGATCCAATCTTATTACCGACAGAAAATTTGACGACTTCAAATTGCATATTGAGTTCCGGTATCCCAAAGGAAGTAACAGTGGTGTATATCTCCGCGGCCGTTACGAGGTACAGGTAGAAGATAACAAAGGCATGGAACCCAGCTCCACTTTATTCGGTGGGGTCTATGGTTTTCTCACGCCCAATGAAATGGTGGCCAAATCGCCCGGCGAATGGCAAAGCTTTGATATCACACTCATCGGCAGGAGGCTCAGTGTAGTGGCCAATGGCAAAGCCATCATTACGGACCAGATCATACCCGGCATCACCGGTGGCGCGCTGGACAGTAAGGAAGGCGAACCCGGTCCTATCATGTTGCAGGGAGACCATGGCCCGGTGGAGTATAGGAATATTGTGGTGAGGGTGGGGAAGTGAACGTAATACGGGTACGACATCGCTTATACAATAGACTTGAAATGTGTTAATTCATTTTCTATCTCAGCAGTCAGAAACCGGGACTTTAAGGCACACTTGATGTTCTTTTCAATTCGGAATTCGATAATTTTTCCAGTTGAGTTATGCCGAAAACTTTTTTCGCTGCCGCATCAAATTTTGCAATGGCTTCTTTTCTAACGTTGTTACCAAAGAAAATAAATGTGTCTTTTTCGAAAGAATAACCGCTGTCACCAATTTCATGGTGCTGCGGAGTAAAATACTATGGGATTCCCTGGCTTAGCGAACATCCATATTGAACGCCGGGCACATTTCGTTTATTTTGTGAAGTGGTCAATGACTGAATTAAATAAGCGTTGTCTTCAAAAACAGAAAGTACAACAGCATATTTATCACGGGTAGATTTGTCGTCTTCTAACCTGTAATTACGTATTCGGAGGATAAGTCCGGGCTTCCATTCCATAATCAGCAGGCAATTAAAGATTCGCTATTTCCTCCTGCAATTGCATGCTTTCAAATGCGGCCTGTGCGGCCATTTGCTTTATTGAATCATCTTTTATCAATTCCGAGAAGCCGATGGTATGATTACTTTTTTTACCGTATACGGTAAAGTTCAATTGCAGGTTATTGTTCATCACAGACTGGTGCCATAACGTATTATTTTCATGGAGCAGGTCAATTAATTTGTTCGCCGTTAATGATCCGAAGCGGTCTATGATATTATCAACAAGCTCTTTTTCATAGGCTGAGAATCCGCCTAACTCGTAATTACCTTTGGGCGCAATGTAAATCTGTGTTTTACCGTCTCCCACTTCTATTTTTTGCGTTTCGATAAAATTCTCAAGGGATATTTTTTCTCCGTTTGTAATAATGACTGATCAAGCTTAAGCTCATTATACAGCTCTTCTGCCACTGGCCCCATTTCCCAAACTTTGTAATCCAGCCAGGTTACCTGAGATCAACTTCACACAAACTTAACCTCCCTTAACATCCCCATAACCTTCAACCTTCATATTCGCGGTTAAAATGATAACATGCGTATTGGTATTGTAAGCTTACTTGTATTGGCCCTGCTGGCCGGGTGTAAAAAAACAAATGATACACCCGCGGCACAACCTCTGGAATTTACGGTCAACGAAGACATCGCTTCTTACAAAGAAGTGGCCTCTATAAACCTGGGCGGACTGGGCGCCGCCGAGATCACTACCTACGACCCGCTCACCAAAAGACTCTTCGCCGTGAACAATGGCACAGTCAATAAAATTGATGTGATCGATATTGCAGATCTCAGTGCCGTAAAACTGGTTTCTTCTATCAGTATGGCACCTTATGGCGGGTTTGTAAACAGCGTGGATGTAGCCAACGGAAAACTGGCCGCCGCCATTGAATCAACCAACAAACAGGCCAATGGCAAAATCGTTGTGTTCAATACCACAACCTATGCAGAAGAAAAAGTGATTACTGTAGGCGCATTGCCGGATATGGTGGTGTACAGTCCGGATGGCAGGTACATTATCTCTGCCAATGAAGGTGAACCCAGCGCAGACTATACCAACGACCCCGAGGGTACTGTTTCCATCATAGATGTGAACAATGGATATGCGGTTAAGACCATCAATTTTGCTTCTATGTCATCTCAGCAGGCGGCGCTGGCGGCAAAAGGATTTCGCATTTTTGGTCCGGGTAAGGATTTTGTAAAGGATATCGAACCTGAGTATGTTACCGTTTCCGATGATTCCAAAACCGCCTGGGTTACACTCCAGGAGAATAATGGTATTGCAGAAATCGATCTTACCGCGGCAACCATTACCAGGATAATGCCACTGGGGTTTAAAGACTACAATTCCACTGCCAATGCCATGGACCTGAGCGACAGGGACAATGCCATAGCTTTTACACCCGCAAAAGTATTTGGCGTGTATATGCCAGATGGTATCAGTTTCATCAGGCACAACGGCGTTCCCTATTTATTTACCGCCAACGAAGGCGATTCAAGAGAATACACCGCTTTCGTGGAAGTAAAAAGAGTAAGCGGGGTATCACTTGATGCTACGGCATTTCCTACGGGGAGTACATTGAAACAGGATGGGCAATTGGGACGACTCAATATCACTACCACACTGGGCGACACAGATAACGACGGCGACTTTGATGCTTTATACAGCCTGGGGGCACGTTCATTTAGTGTATGGGATGCTTCCAGCGGCACATTGGTGTTCGACAGTAAGAATGAACTGGATGTTAAAACAAAAGAACTCAGCCTCTATGATGATGGCAGGAGCGATGACAAAGGCAGTGAACCCGAAGCGGTGGTAATTGGCCGTGTGGGCAATAAATTGGTGGCCTATGTAGGAATGGAAAGGGCCGATGCGGTTGCTATCTATGACATTACTGACCCCACCAAACCCAATTTTATAAAAATAATTACAACGGGTGATGCACCGGAGGGCGTGCATTTTATCTCAGCATCAAAAAGCCCGGTTCAACAAAGCTTACTGGTAGTAAGCAGCGAGAACGACGGGGTGATAAAAATTTACAGGGCCACAAAATTGTAGAGAGATGTTTTTTAGCAATAGGAATCCCCGGCGACGGGGATTTTTTGTTTTAATAGCACACAGGGATGAAGATAACTGTGTGCACACATCCATCTCATTATCCAGCATCATTGGCAAAAAAGATGTGTAGATACCATCGCTTATTCGTAATTTATTGTCCAATTAACCAATTGCCTGCATGGAGAAAAACGTTCCCCGCCGTTATTTTATTCGCAACACTGCGGCCACTGCCCTGGGTATGGGGTTGATAAGTTCGCATCTAAATTCCTTCGCGGCACAGGATAACCCCAAACGCATTGGCATCATCGGCCTCGATACTTCACACAGCATTGCTTTTGCCAAAGCGCTGAATGGTCCTGATCGTTCTGCTGCTTACACAGGTTTTACCATTGTTGCAGCCTACCCCAGGGGTAGTGCAGATATTGAATCTTCAACCAAACGCCTTGCGGGATATACGGAAGAAGTAAAAAAGCTGGGCATAGAAATCACCGCTACTATTGACGAGCTGATAAAAAAATCAGACTATATATTACTTGAAACCAATGATGGCCGCCCGCACCTTGAGCAGGCATTAAAAGTGATCATGGCAGGAAAGCCTTTATTTATTGATAAGCCCGTAGCCGGCTCCCTTCATGATGCCATTGCTATATATGAAGCGGCGGCAAAAAATAAAGTGCCGGTATTTTCTTCTTCTTCTCTCCGTTACATGGAAACCGCGCAGGAAGTGGCCCAGGGTAAGATCGGCAAAGTATTGGGCGCGGATACATTCAGCCCGGCAACACTCGAGAAAACACATCCTGACCTTTTCTGGTATGGGATCCATGGAGTTGAAATCCTGTACACCGTAATGGGCGCGGGTTGTAAGCAGGTACAAAGGGTGAGCACACCTGATACAGATATTGTTATAGGTATTTGGGCCGATGGCCGCACCGGAACTTTTCGGGGTACACGAACAGGGAAACACGAATATGGCGGTACCGCCTATGGGGAAAAGGGTAATCAAACGCTGGGGCCTTTCAAAGGGTATGATAACCTGCTTGACAGGATTATCGCTTTTTTCAGATCTGGCATTGCGCCTGTCAGCGCGCAGGAGACATTAGAGATTTACACTTTTATGGAAGCGGCAGATGAGAGTAAACGATCTTCCGGCCGCCCCGTATTATTGCAGGATGTATACAACAACGCTAAAAACCCATAGGGCGGATTTGTAACTGGTTGCTTTGAAAAATTTTGACCGTTATTCCCGTAAAACACTAAGATCTGCACGAAGAAAAACTGCTATTATGGATAAATCAAGAAGGGATTTTGTTAGAAACGCTTCTATGGGTGCAGTTGCGTTCTCTGTTGGCGGAGTGTTGAAAGGATTTAGTGCGCAGAGCTACCGCCGCATCCCCGGCGCGAATGAAAAAATTACCGTGGCATGTATGGGTGTAAACAGCCGTGGCCTGGCGGTGGGCAAAAATTTTGCATCACAGAAAAATTCTGAAGTGCTGCATGTATGCGATGTGGATTCCCGCGCGGCCGCTACCTGTATTGATGCCATTGAAAAGATCCAGCAGAAAAAACCCAGTGCCACTCCTGATTTCAGGAACGCGCTGGCAGATAAAAATGTGGATGTACTGGTGGTAACGGCGCCCGATCACTGGCATGCACCCGCTGCATTACTCGCCTGCGCCGCCGGCAAGCATGTGTATCTCGAAAAGCCCTGCAGCCACAATCCCAATGAAGGGGAGATGCTGGTGAAAGCAGCAGCAAAACATAAATGCGTAATGCAGATGGGTAACCAGCGCCGCTCATGGCCCAATGTAGCAGCAGCTATCGGCGAGTTACATGCAGGCGTGATCGGTCGCCCCTACTATGCAAAAACATGGTACACAAACAACCGCGCCTCCATCGGTAAAGGAAAAGAAACCCCTGCTCCCCAATGGCTCAACTATGATCTATGGCAGGGTCCCGCACCCCGGAAACCTTACCGCGATAACCTTATCCATTATAACTGGCACTGGTTCTGGCATTGGGGTACCGGTGAGGCACTGAACAACGGCACACATATGGTTGATCTGGCACGCTGGGGCTTACAGGTGGATTATCCTACCAGGGTAAGTTCTACCGGTGGTCGTTACCGGTACCAGGATGATTGGGAAACACCCGATACCCAGGTGATCAATCTTGAATTTGGCAATAAGGGAATGATCAGTTGGGAGGGAAGAAGTTGTAACGGTAAACATGCAGAAGGAACCAGTGTGGGTGTTATGTTTTATGCAGATAACGGCACTATGCTTATTGAGAGCGGCAACTCCTATAAAATATTTGATCTGAAAAATACCTTACTAAAAGAAGTGAAACCCGCCCGAGCGGTGGATGCACGCAACCTGGCTGATCCCGCGCAGGAACTGGATGCTTTTCATCTCCAGAATTTTTTTGACGCGATCAAAAGCGGTGCAGCACTTAATTCAGACATCCTGGGCGGCCACCAGAGTACACTGCTTGTACAGTTGGGAAATATTGCGCAGCGCACGGGCCGCAGTTTACAAACAGATCCGTCTAATGGCCATATATTGAATGATAAGGATGCATTGAAGTTCTGGAGCAGGGAATACGAACATGGATGGGAACCAAAAGTATAATTCAACCATTTCGCCACAGATTTCCCAGATTCGCACGGTTTAATCTGTGCTCCTCTGTGAAATCTGTGGCAAAAAGATCGTGCTACAGTGAGATTTTTTTGAACTACTAAGACACCAAGGCACGAAGAAAAGCTATATGGGAAAACTCAAAACTAACGACCAACGGCTTTACTCATTAGATGCACTAAGAGGCTTTGACATGTTCTGGATTATGGGTGCAGATGAGTTTTTGCATGAACTGGCGAAAGTTACCGGCATTCCATTCTGGCAATCTATGTCAACCCAGTTTACCCATCCTTCCTGGAATGGCTTTCATGTGTATGACCTCATCTTTCCGCTGTTTCTTTTCCTGGCCGGCGTGTCTACTCCTTATTCAGTTGGACGATTACTGGCAGAAGGCAAAACAAAACAACAAGTGATGCTTCGGGTGGTTAAGCGGGGAATGATACTGGTATTGCTCGGCATTTTTTACAACAACGGTTTGCAGCTCCGTCCTTTGTCTGATATTCGTTTTTCCAGCGTGCTGGGTCGTATCGGTATAGCCTATATGCTGGCAAATATCATTTACATCTATTTCAAAGAACGAACCATGATGCTTTGGTTTGGCGCATTGCTGATAGGTTATTGGTTGATACTGAAGTTTACATCTGCCCCCGGTTACCCGGCAGGCGATCTTACCATGGAAGGCAATTTTGCTTCGTATATAGACAGAAAGGTTTTGCCCGGCAAGCTCTCTCTCGGTATCCATGATACGGTTGGGTTCTTTAATAATATTCCCGCTGTCAGTACAGCACTGGCAGGAATTGTAGCGGGGCTTTACCTGCAGAAGCCATTCATTGCAAAGAAGAAGAAAGCCGGCATGCTCGCCGTGTTTGGTATATTATCATTGCTGATCGCTCAGCTATGGCACTTTGATTTCCCGATCAATAAAAATATGTGGTCAAGCTCTTTTGTTATGCATACCACTGGCCTTAGCCTGCTACTGCTTTCGTTGTTCTATTATATTATTGATGTGCGCGGCTACCGGCAATGGGCCTTCTTTTTTAAAGTGATCGGAATGAACTCTATTCTCATTTATATATCCGGCAAGTTCATCAACTGGCGGTACACAACCAATGCGTTCTTTCAATGGCTGACCGAGTGGGTGGGAGAACCCTATAACGTATTAACCCTTTTGGTTTGTATGATCATCATCAAATGGTTGTTTTTGTATTTTTTGTATAAGAAAAAAATATTCCTGCGTGTATGAGTTTACGACCTGTTTACAAAATAGTAATTGCTCCTGATGCCAAAACAATGGGCCAGGCGGCAGGCGCAGAGGCGGCAGTCTCCATTAAGCAGGCCATCGCTGAGAAGGGAGGCGCCTATATCATTCTAGCCACAGGCACCAGCCAGTTTGCAACACTGAACCGGCTGATCGCTGAGCCGGGAATCGACTGGAGCAAGGTGGTGATGTTTCATCTGGACGAATATATCGGTATACCCGCTACGCATAATGCAAGTTTCAGAAAGTATTTGCAGGAGCGGTTTATCAATAAGATTGCGCCCTTAAGAGCTACCTACCTGATTGACGGAGAGAATGATCCTTTAGCAGAATGTAAAAGATTGAATGAGGTCATTGCACAGCTACCTGTTGATCTGGCCCTGGTGGGTATTGGTGAAAATGGTCACCTGGCGTTCAACGATCCTCCCGCTGACTTTATCAAAACGGACCCTTACATAGTGGTGGAACTTGATACCGTTTGCCGCATGCAACAGTTGGGTGAGGGATGGTTCAATACCCTGGAGGATGTTCCAAAACAGGCCATCAGTATGTCTGTTCAGCAGATCATGAAAGCAAAACAAATCATCTGTTCAGTTCCCGACAGCAGGAAGGCGATGGCCGTAATGAACAGCCTGGATGGGCCGGTAACCAGTCTGTCGCCGGCAAGTATCCTGCAGCAACACAGTAACTGTTCTTTTTACCTTGATAAAGATTCGGCCAAACTTTTATCAGCAACAACATTGGCAGCAGCTACGAATATTGGGTAGTGGCTGATCTGATAAAGCAGGGGTTCAAGAAAAGAGGCGTAACCTGCAAAGGCGCAAAGTTCTTTGCAACTTATGTATAGGCTTTGCGACATTGCGTGAATATTTTTTGAAAAGTACAAACCTAAGAAATCTATGAGCGACCCCCGAACAGTCCAGGTAAGTTCTCTCTCGCCAAAAGACACACGGATATCTATTTTCATCATTGGTATCCTGTTCTTTATTTTCGGATTTGTCTCCTGGGTAAACGCCATACTCATCCCGTATTTCAAGATAGCCTGCGAACTCACGCATTTTAAAGCGTACCTCGTAACATTCGCATTCTATATTTCTTATTTTATCATGTCGCTGCCCGCTTCTTATCTTTTAAAAAAAATCGGGTTTAAGAAAGGTATGATGACGGGGTTCTGGGTGATGGCATTGGGCGCATTCATTTTTGTTCCCGCGGCATTAACCCGAACCTATGAAATATTTCTGATAGGGTTATTTACCATCGGTACGGGGCTGGCCATACTGCAAACAGCCGCCAATCCATACATAACCGTATTGGGTCCCAAAGAAAGTGCGGCACAACGCATCAGCATCATGGGAATCTTTAACAAGGGCGCTGGTATTCTTGCACCGCTGGTATTTGCTGCGGTAATATTGAAAGCCACTGACACCGACCTCTTTGCGCAACTATCCGGAATGGGTGCTGCAGAAAAAGCCAATGCACTGGATGAATTGGTACGACGTGTGATTGTTCCGTATATCTGTGTGGGAACCATTTTATTCGCGTTGGGTCTGCTCGTAAGATATTCTCCATTGCCCGAGATTGATACTGAACATGAGAATGAAGAATTGGCTGCAGCAAACATGAGTAAGAAAAATATCCTTGCTTTCCCTCACCTTGTTTTGGGTGCGTTCGGAATTTTTTTGCATGTAGGTACACAGGTTATCGCTATCGATACGATCATTGGGTATGCCAACTCCATGCAGATACCTTTGATGGAAGCAAAAAGTTTCCCCTCTTATACACTTGCCGCAACCATCTGTGGTTATATACTGGGTATCATTGCGATTCCAAAATTCCTCAGCCAGGTAACTGCCTTACGGATCTGTACCTTACTGGGAACGGTTTTGACCCTGCTGATCATTTTTGCAAAAGGGCAGGTGAGCTTCCTGGGACATACAGCCGATGTTTCCATCTGGTTTGTTGTGTTGTTGGGACTGGCCAATTCATTGGTATGGGCAGGCATTTGGCCATTGGCATTGGATGGGCTGGGTAAGTTTACCAAAGTAGGCGCATCGGTAATGATCATGGGGCTCTGTGGCAATGCCATACTGCCATTGATCTATGGTTACCTCGCAGATCACTTTGACGTGCGCACTGCTTACTGGGTGCTGTTACCCTGTTATGCGTACCTTGTATTTTATGCAGTATACGGACATAAAATACGCAGATGGTCAAAACAATCATTGTAAATGAGTGAGCGCGTAAAAATTTTCAATGGCCGGTTGATAGTTCCCGGAAAGATTATTCCTAATGGATGCGTACTTGTGCAAGAGGGCAGGATCATCGCTGTTGAAGCGGGTGATATTGATGCCGGCGATGCAACGGTTATCGATGCCAACGGTCAGTATATTTCACCAGGCTTTATAGACATCCATATTCATGGAGGTGGCGGACATGATTTTATGGATGGCACTACCGATGCATTTCTTCGCATAGCAGAAATGCATGCGGCACACGGCACCACCGCCATGTTACCCACCACGCTCACAAGCGAAAAATCTGACCTGCTGCAGACACTGGATGCATATGAAGCCGCAGTTAAAATAAATTCAAACGGTTCTGCTTTTATCGGAATGCACCTGGAGGGACCTTATTTTTCTTTGAACCAGCGGGGCGCGCAGGATCCAAAATATATCCGTGATCCCGACCCTGAAGAATACAGAGAGATACTGGCAAACTATTCATGTATTAAACGCTGGAGCGCAGCACCAGAATTAAAGGGCGCCATTGAATTTGGAAAATACATTTCTGACAAAGGCGTACTCGCAGCCATTGCCCATACTGATGCGGTATATGAAGAAGTATTGGATGCATTCACTAACGGGTACAGTCTTGCTACCCATTTTTATTCTGCCATGTCGGGCGTAACGCGTAGAAATGCTTTCCGGTATGCGGGTGTGATAGAGTCGGCATATTTGCTGGATGATATGGATGTGGAGATCATTGCAGATGGCATACACCTTCCAGAGCCTTTCCTGAAACTAATTTACAAAATCAAAGGAGGCGCACACACGGCCCTGATAACCGATGCGATGCGTGGGGCAGGTATGCCCGAAGGGGAAAGTATTTTAGGCGGCTTGAAAAACGGAACCAAAGTGATTATTGAAGATGGCGTAGCCAAAATGCCCGACAGGACAGCATTTGCGGGCAGCGTTGCAACAGCGGACAGACTGGTAAGGACGATGATACAGGTGGGCGGGGTATCACTGCCAGAAACCATCCGCATGATAACAGAAACACCGGCAAGGATCATGAAAATCAATGACAGCAAAGGGGTATTACAAAAAGGCAAAGACGCGGATATACTTGTCTTTGATGACAACATATCCATCAGGCTAACCATGGTTAACGGAAGAATAGTCTACCGGAACGAAGGCAACCCAACGTAGGGATTGAAAAGCGGTGTTTGTGATTTTCATTCCGAGATGCATTCCTGAATGCAAGCTTTTTTGACATAAAGAATAAGAAATCAAAAAAAAATAATTACCTGCTCTTTAATGCTTGTCCTGCTCATAGGGATACACTGAGAAGTTTCCATAAAAGAAGAACAAGAGATAAAAAAGTTTAGCAAACACCTTTTTTCTGAGATTTTTTGGAATGCCTTACAGTTGAGAGATGGCATCCACAAGCAATTGACTTAACACGACGTCGGCTTTGCCCGCCACCGCAATGATCTCTGCAATGTTTACGGGTTTCAGGTTATCGGGATCACATTCATCGGTGATAACACTGATGGCGGCACAGGGAAGACCGATATGGTTGGCAACGATAACCTCGGGCACGGTACTCATTCCCACCATATCTGCTCCTATCCCCCGCAGGTGACGGTATTCAGCCCGCGTTTCAAGATTGGGTCCGGGTACGGAAACATACACGCCTTTGTGCAAGGGAATATGCTTTTTTTTTGCGGCGCCGGCAAGTAGAGCATTCAGCCGTTCGTCATAGGGCGCGCTCATATCCACAAAGCGATTTCCGAATGCAGGATCATTTAGCCCGCGTAAAGGATTTTCAGGGAGCTGGTTAATATGGTCTTCAATCAACACCAGTGATCCCCTGGTGAATAAGGGGTTCATGCCACCGGCAGCATTGCTCAGGAACAGTTGACCTATACCGAGCGCTTTTAACACCCTCACCGGAAAGGTGATCTCCTGCATACTATATCCTTCATAATAATGAAAACGACCCTGCAGTACCAGCACCTTCACCCCCGATTCTCCCACCGTTCCTGCTATCAGCCTGCCCTTATGAAATTCTACCGTCGACAAAGGGAAATGCGGTATATCAGTGTAAGCAATGCTTTGTTCCACCTGTATGGCATCTGCAAAAGCGCCCAGGCCCGTACCCAGCACAATACCGGCGGTAGCACCTGAAAAGCCTTTGGCTTCGAGAAAACTGGCTGTTTCCCTGATCTTGTCAATTATATTTTCCATCGTTCCTTTTGCTACTAATATCCATTAATTTCAGGATAATAAACAAACTATCAGGGTAGAATGAACGTAAATTTCTACCCATATTCGTTTCTATGCGCTTCCGCTTAACCTTATATTGCCTGCTTGCTGTTTCGCTCATCCATGCACAACCGTATGCTGTTGGTGACAAAGTGGTGGATTTTCCGCTGCGGGTTGTATTGAATGAAAGTTCTGCACCCGCTTCTCTTGCGGCGCTGGGTAAAGAGATCACGATCCTTGACTTTTTCGGTACCTGGTGCGCGCCATGTATCAGGGCATTGCCGGTACTGGCCACACTCCGGGAAAAATTCAAAGGGTCGGTTGCCGTGGTATTGATCTCTGTAGAAGAAGAAAGCCAACTGAAGGCATTCATCGAAAAACGCAGGCCATTTGCATTTCCATTGGTGGTGGATATTGACGAACGAATCACCAACCGGTTCAAACCACCATCCTATCCCTATACCGTTGTGCTCAACGCCAATAGGGAAGTGCTTGCCATAACCGATGCCGCCAGCCTAACGGAGGAAAACATCCGTACATGGCTGCAGAAAAAAAATGAAATAACTGAACAGAAACAGGGCATGGCTGTTAAACCGGATAGTATGGTGCAGAAACAGGCAGCAGAGGAACCCGCTAATTTGGTTACGCCAACATTGCCGCAGTTCAATCCAGTTATAGAATTATCCCGGCAATTTATTTATGCGTCCAGAACGGGGGCTGAAACCGCAGGACTGGTACAGCAACTGGCATCGGTTCCATATGACAGTTTGTTGTCTTCACTACCAGGCGACCGGGAAAAAAAAGCATTCTGGATCAACCTGTACAATGGTTTTACGCAGGTGCGGTTAACGAAAGATGCCGCGCAATACAGTAATCGAAGCGCGTTTTACGGGGGCCGGGAGATGGTAGTTGCTGGTCATTTATTCAGTCTTGATGATATTGAGCATGGTATTTTGAGACGCTCATCGGTTAAATGGAGTTTGGGGTACCTGAACAAATGGTTTCCCCGGAAAATTGAAAAGCAATTGCGCGTTGACAATGTTGACTGGCGCATTCATTTTGCCTTGAACTGTGGTGCTAAAAGTTGTCCGCCCATCGCATCTTATGATCCCGCAGCATTGGATAAGCAGCTTGACCTGGCCAGCAAAGCCTACCTGACAGCCGAAGCCAGTTATGACTCAGAAAAAAACAGCCTGGCACTGCCGGCTTTGATGGGCTGGTTCAGAAATGATTTTGGCGGCAAGAAAAAAATGGTTGAACTTTTGCAGCAACTTACTGTCGTGCCGCCTGGTAAGCAGCCGCGCGTGGAGTTTAAAAAATACGACTGGACCTTATACCTGAATAATTATACACGCTAAAAAAATACATGCTATGTCAAATCATTATTACAACTCAGAGGACCTTGGTAAATTTGGTAATGTAGGCGAGTTCCAGAAGGACCTGGCCGATAAATTCTTTGCATGGTACACGGCCGCATTTGCCGACAGCGCATTGTCAGCAAAAGAAAAATCATTGATTGCACTGGCAGTGGCGCATGCCGTTCAGTGTCCTTATTGTATTGACGCCTATAGCAGCGATGCCTATGAAAAAGGATGGAACGAGGCGCAGATGATGGAGGCGGTACATATTTCCGCGGCCATCAAAGGTGGTGCCGCCCTGGTGCATGGCGTACAGATGATGAATAAAGTGAAAGCAATAGCCATGTAGCATTTACCGGTACCGGATCAAATCATACCCTTAACCAGTCGCATGAAATCATTACTGGCATTAAAAAATGCATTGGCCGATGCGGGTCACCAGGTAGATGTACTGGAACACCAGCATTTGTTTCCCCTTTTTACGGAAAAAATGGACGCCATCGGGTTGTTTCCACTGCGGCCCACCAGCCCCGAAATATTCCAGGTGAATGTTGGCAAGATGTGCAACCAGGTTTGCAAACACTGTCATGTAGATGCGGGTCCCGACCGTAAAGAGATCATGACACGGGAAACTATGGCTCTATGTTTATCCGTACTTGAAAAAAATCCGGGTTTTACTACGGTTGACCTTACCGGTGGCGCGCCGGAACTCAATCCTGATTTCCGTTGGTTTGTAGAGGAGATCAAAAAACTGGGCAGGCATATTATTGTACGATGTAACCTTACCATTATCGTTTCCAATAAACGCTTTAACGATCTACCGCAATTTTTTAAACAGCATGCCATTGAAGTGGTTTCTTCTCTTCCTTCCTACACACAGGACAGAACGGACCGGCAACGTGGTGATGGTGTATTTGCTGACAGTATCAGGGCCCTGCAATTGTTAAATGAAGCGGGCTATGGTAAAGAAGGAACGGGCCTGTTGCTGAACCTGGTGTATAACCCGGCCGGCGCATTTCTTCCACCATTGCAGGCTGCTTTGGAATCAGAGTATAAAAATGCACTTGCAAAGGAGTTTGGTATTGCGTTCAATAAACTCTATGTAATCACCAATATGCCTATCAGCCGTTACCTGGATTACTTGCTGGTTAGCGGCAACTATGCCACCTATATGGAAAAACTGGTAAGCGCTTTTAATCCCTCAGCGGCTGAGCATGTTATGTGCAGGAATACGATATCAGTTAGTTGGGATGGATACCTGTATGATTGTGATTTCAACCAGATGCTTGACCTTAAACTAAGTTGTACCCCATCACAACACCTGTCTGACTATGATGGAGAAATGATTGTCAAACGATCCGTCGTCCTCAACCAGCATTGCTATGGTTGCACCGCCGGTTCGGGAAGCAGTTGTGGCGGAGCCGTAACCGATAAATAAAAGAATCTGGCATCTGCACTGATCATATTTGTTCGCGAGCCCGAGGCAGGTAAAGTAAAAACCCGCCTGGCCAGAACTGTGGGCGATGTGCAGGCGCTGGATATTTATAAAAAGATGCTGTGGCATACCAGCCATACCGTACGCAACCTCGCTGCCGGCAAATATGTTTTTTATGCTGATGAAATAAGCCCCGATCGTTTTGATGCATGGCCCGATTCCATTTTTTCCGCCGAACAACAGCAGGGAGCCGACCTTGGCCGGAGAATGCAACATGCATTCAGTGTTTTATTCGGCCAGGGTTATGAAAAAATCTGCATCATAGGCAGTGATTGTATGACCCTATGCGAAGGGGATGTAGAGGAAGCTTTTGCAGCGCTGGACGAGCACGATGTGGTTATCGGCCCTTCGGCGGATGGTGGGTACTATTTATTGGGAATGAAAAAAATGAATGAAGCCTTATTTGAAAACAAAGCATGGAGCACAGATGATGTACTCCGTTCAACGATACAGGATATCCGCACAGCGGGATGCAGTTATCATTTACTGCGTGTTCAGTCGGATATTGATACGGAAGATGATTGGCGCCAATACCTGGCAATGAGTAAATGAATGTTAGGTGCTGTTGGTAAACCATATGCAATGTTATGCCACTCACTACTTAATTTTATTGAGCGCAAGCATACCCAGCATCCACCCCGGTAAGGGACGGTTATGTTTTCTTTTTTTCAGGTTAAGGTACCAGCCTATTTTTTTCAGAATCGGTATTTTATGGGTTTCTACCAGTTCTATCAGCGTACCGTCGGGGTCTTCCAGATAGCAAAAACGGCCGGCGGCATCTCCCATGGCAAAAGAATTGGCGCTGTCAACGGTAAAGGGATAGCCAGCATTTTCCATTTTCGATTTCAGCGCATCCATATCAAGTACGTCGAAACAGAGATGAATAAAACCGTAGTCGCCCCAAAACCTGCCGGCAAATATTTTTTCCGGTTTTGATTGCAGGGCTTGTACAAGTTCTACCTGAATACCTCCCAGCAGTGTGCTGAATGCGCCCTTGTTTTCCTTTTTCTTTTGCAGCAATACTCTTCTGAAAAGCTTTGCCTTATTCTCATCAGCAGGCGGATTCATGGGATGGAAAGCTGAGGTAATATCGTAAGCCGGCTCTTGTATACCCAGTAACTGCTGGTAGAAGGGCAGGGCTGTATCCATATTGCTTACACCTATTACCGCGCCGGCTACTCCGCCACAATGGTGGTTGGGTTTGAACCATTCGTCGGAGCCGGTCAACTGGAAATGATTGCCATACTCGTCTTCTATCCAGAAGCAGGGGGAACCGCCCGGGTCTTGCTGCAGGCGGGATACGCGGATATTTTTTTCGGCGGAAAATTGCTGGTGCGCTTTTATGGGATCGGGCGTTTTTATTTTTACGGCAAAGATGCCCGTATCACCAGGTTGTGGTTTTGTGTGCGGCTTTTGCGGTGACCTGCTGGTAAATTGCCAGAGCTCGAAACCGCCACCGCCACCCATATTCATAGAAAGAATGGCATGGCGGCTATGCAGTTCCGTTCCTGTATAGCGTGTCATCAGGGAGGCTTCCGATTTATCATCGAAGATCAATGTATCCATGCCCATCAGTTTCTTATACATATCCCTTGCGCTGCCCGCATCTTCCACCCCAATCCCGACCTGTTGAATACCTGTGATCAATACATCCATGCTGAAAAAAATTTGTGGTATGCTGAAACTATGATTTGTTTGGATAGAACTACCCGTTGCTAACGATAACGCAGCAGATTTTTATAACGTTCAATCATTTCCTGCTGTGACGCTCCTTTTTTAAACATCTGTACGATGCAATAGTTCGCATATTGTACCCGCCACCAACTATTTGTATCGTATTTACGGGATGATACCAGCGCATCTTTGGGAAGGATCCGGTAACGCGCTTTTTGCTTTGCGCGCGCCACCATATCATAATCTTCCATGATGTGCATCGAGGCATTGAAGCCGCCGAGTGAAGAAAAAAGATCGCGTGTAATAAAAAGTGTCTGGTCGCCACCATAACAGACAAACAGGTCGAACCGCGTAAAAAACGCATTCAATGCGAGAAACCATTTGTTACCCGAAAACTTTGTACGGTACCTGCCAATCGCAAAACCCTGCTGTATTGCGTCCGCTATATCTGCGGCGTAGCCGGGTGGTGGAAAACTGTCTGCGTGAATAAAATAGAAAACTTCCCCCTGCGCCAGCGCGGCGCCATGGTTCATTTGTGCTGCGCGGCCCTTAATGGGCGAGGTTACTGCTCTGGCACCTGCTGATGCTGCCACCGCCAGGGTATCATCATCGCTTTGGGCATCCGAAACAATGATCTCGCATATTGCGTCGCCCCCGTGATGTAACAGGTAGGGTACCAGCACTCCCAGGTTTTCTGCTTCGCGGTAGGTGGGGATGATGATACTGATCTTCACTTATTGAATTTCGGATATTTAGCAATACCAATTTGGGAATTTATCCAAACTAGAATCTCTTTTCCTACTTTGTTTCTGCATATTGGAACCGAGTATTTAACCTGTAGCAATCATCCCGGGCAGTACCTGAAAGCGATTGCTGAATTGTGGTTTTTTCTCAACACTATTACCCAAACAGGAACAACTGTTAGCCATCTCCTGGTTTTTTTCTGAAAGGTTTTAGGGTGAAAACACGGAATGTGAAATTCTTTTTTCCCTTTTCTCACCACAATACAGTGATACCGGCTGTCTACGTTTGCTCTGGCATAGTTTTAGACCCACTTGGGGTAAATACTGTGTACATGAGTAAGCCTTCTCCCCCAATTCAGCAGGCTTTGCAACTGCTTAATTCGATCAGACCGCTGTCCCGGCCGATGGTGACTTACCTCACTGCCTTTCTGGAGGTGCGTACTTTTCATCCATTGGAATACATTCTCCGCAATGGCGAGGTTTGTAATCATTTAAGTTTTATATCAGAAGGACTCGTACAGATTTTCTGCGATGCGCCACCTAAAATGGAAACCCAGGGCAAAGAAATATGTAATTGGTTTTTGATGGAAGGTGACTTTGCTATGTCGGTGGAAAGTTTTTTCGGTAGGGTGCCGGCAGATGAATACATACAGGCAATTGAACCTACTACCATCGTTACCATTTCATTTGACGGTTTGCAGGAAGTGTATAATGCATTTCCTGAATTCAATTACCATGGCAGAATGCTTACCCAGTCTTATTATATCAAAGCCATTCGGCAACTGAAAGCTTTGCGTTACAAAAAAGCTTCCGACAGCTACCGTTACCTGCAACTGCATTGTCCCAACCTGCTTGACCGCGTACCTGAGCGACATCTTGCCGGGTATCTGGGTGTTGATGAAACTTATATCAATGCCCTTGGCAGCCGGCGGCGCCTGGCAGCAGAACCCGCAACTATTTAATAGCGATACCTCCCGGGCTGGTGCCTGCTCAACCCTACCATCAGAAATGATACTGCGGTAATCCCTATGTTTAATATGGCTGCTATTTTGTTTATATTCAAAAGGTCCAACACCATTGATCGGGTAGCGGGAATAAAATAACACAAGCCCGCTATGGCGAAAAGCATTCCTGCAGAGATAAGATAGTTTCGCCCCCTGCCGGCCACGCCCATGCAAAGACCGATGATGGCCAGTACAATATGGAGGATGGCTTGCAGCGTGTTGGTGCCAAGTACACCAAATACAGGGGGATCTATCAATCCCCAGATACCCTGGATCAGTAAAAAACAGCCCAGTAGTATGGCAAATACGGAAGCGGGCGTTGAACGGCTCATACGAAAAATTTAAAAATAGCCTTTGTGTGAATCAACCTATTTGCGCATTCAGTGTTTCTACCAATGCCTGTGTATTGGTAACCCCACTCTGCCGCCATTTTACAGCGCCGTCGCGGAACAATATGAGCGTAGGCACACCCTGTATTTGATAGGCGCTGGCAGTTTGCGGACTTTTGTCGATATCGATCTTGATAATAGTGATTTTATCACCCAGTATCCGTTTCACCTGTTCGAGAATGGGCGCCATCATTTTGCAGGGACCGCACCAGCTTGCCGTAAAATCTACCAGCACGGGTTTCCCGGAGCTGATGAGTTGTTGGAAGGCATTCATGACCGAAACATTTTCAATTAATGCAACAAAATTATACCAAGGCAATTTAGCAACTAATTGGTGCTGCAACCCTCATATTTCCAGTGCCCTGGCATAACATGGATAAGCTATCAGTCTTTTTTATACCTAATTGAAAAGAAAACAATTGCAGCATTCAACGCCAGGGATATGGCATTGGAAATAATGATGATCAGGTCATTCTTTAATACGCCATACCAGATCCACAAAGCCACCCCGGCAAAGAGGATGCCCAGCATGGGCAGCGAAAGGTCGTCTGCTTTTTTCTCCCGGCATAATTTGATCAACTGTGGCAGGAGTGAAAAGGCCGTGCCTGCGCTGGCAGCGATACCAATTATGTGCAGCTTATCCATACAAAATAATTTACAAAAAAAGGTGCACTCCCTGTGGAACGCACCTTTCTGAATGCTTATCTCCTCACGTTTTTTAGGAAGTATTCTTGTAAGAAAGTTCGCTAAATGGTTAACGAGAATCACCATTCTATACTTTACTAATTACGAATACCGTGCCATTGTACTGGGAGGCACA
>JANPIE010000103.1:0-7897 GCA_031424835.1 Chitinophagaceae bacterium | reverse complement strand
TTCTTCCAGCAGCCGATCCAGAGTGTGTATACGAAGATGAATATGGCCACCTGTTCCGGAACTAGTAAAACCAATAATCGCAGGCTCATCCCCGCATCTATTCTGAATTTTTTCTACCCAGGAAGAAATTTTTGTTCCGCTTAATAAATATGGCGGATTGTCTGCGGCAAAGAGTTGGAAAAATGCATTCGTTTTACCCGCCAGTTCCACCATTTGCAGAGACGATAACCCCAGATCATCTGCCAGATCAGTATCTTTTTTATCGAACAGACGCTGGTATCGAAAAGCCTGGGAGTCTATGGAATGTATAAGGCCCTCCAGTATCCTCCTGATATTGTCCCTGGAATACCACATGTTACCTGGATATGGGATACATTATCTGGAATACAGCGCCTCCCTCATTGGTTACACTTACGGAGCCACCATGGGCCTGTACAAATTGCTTCACGATGGCAAGGCCGAGTCCCGTTCCGCCAGACTTACCGTGTGTAACAAAAGGATCAAACAGGTTCTTCAATAACATTTCGGGTATCCCGGGCCCGTTATCACGTATAGTTAATTCGATCTTTCCCTCTTTCTCTGATGCAGAAATCCTGATGAGCGGAGATGCAATGTGTTTATCGCGTAATATCTCGGCTGCATTATTTACCAGGTTAATGATGATTCTTTTAAATTTGCTTTTATCACCTGTAATATACATGTCATGCGGGATGTCTGTACCAATGTGCAAGGACCTAAACTCTTTTGCCGAAACCGACAGTTCAATGCTGTCTTTAACCATACTTAGCAAGTGTAATCTTTCTGTTTTTAAAGGCGATTCGCGGATAAAATCCATAAAATCGTCGAATATTTCAGATGCCTGTTCCCCGCATTGATCCAGATGGTCAAGTAAAACATTTTGTATTCCCTCTTCCTCCCTTAACATGCCCGTGAGAATGGGAATATTTTTAATGGGTCCCCGTAAGTCATGCATAAGCATGCTTAATGCCTGTCCTACGGCTGATAGTTTTTCTTTCTCCATCAGTATAACCTGGAGTTCAGCATTACGGATAGCGGTTGCAGCGCTTTGAATAAAAAGTTTCAGCAGATATAGTTTTTCCGTTTTTAACCGGATATTCTTTTTTAATACCGTAAACACTACATAATCCTCCATCCTTGCAAATACGAGCTCGTCTGCCTGGATGATTTGCTCTTCAGAATTTTTACAAGCCTTCTCTACAACGTCTTTAAGCTGCGACTCGTCAAGGCTTTCTTCCACGGGACCAATGGAAAAGATCTTCTCATAGCTTCCATCCTTATGCAGTTTACCCATGAGCGCTACATCGGTTTGAGTATAGCCTGCAACCTGGTCGAGTATGTTTTTCAGTAAGGCATTAAGGTGATGCTCAGAAAGGTTGATATTGGAGATAGCCACGATCAGTTGCTCCAGGTTGCGAAGCTTATTATAATTATCTACAGCCTTGGTGGCCAGCTGAATGATTTCTTCCGCCGCATACGGTTTACAATGGTACCCTACATTCTGACCCGCTTTCAGTACAATATCTTCAATACTTGTATCGCTATAGGCAGTAACAAAAATAATTTCTGCTTTCTGTTCAATCTCCCTGATATGTAAAGCTGTTTCCAGCCCATCCCATCCGGGCATCCGCATGTCCAGGAAAATAACGGCATAAGGGGTGTTTGCATCAAGTGAATGTTTCACTTTTTCAAATCCCTCCTTTCCATTGATGGCTTTATCTACCCGGAATACCGGAATATGACTGTTCCTGGATGCGAGTATCGGCTCCTCATTTGGCTCATCAAACAGTACACTTGCCGCTTGGCGTATCTCGTCATTATTTTTAATAACGGGGACAAGGATTTCTTCCATATTATCCCGTACCATTTCTTCATCATCAATGATCAATACCCGCGTATTTATATTCTCCTTTTGCATACTCTTACAATTTAAAACGTATGATGGCCGTTGCCCCCTTTCCCGGCCCTTCGCTTTGCAGCGCCAGGCGACCGTTATGACTTTCTATGATCGACCGGCAGTTAGCCAGTCCCAATCCATTTCCTTCTGTTTTGGTGGTGATCCCCCTTGTAAAAAGCGTGGGCAAAACGTCTGCATCAATGCCCGAGCCGGTGTCCTGAATGCTCACCACCAGTTCTTCAGGGTGAGCTACTGCGCTGATTTCTATTTTTTGTTCTCCCGCGTGATCGGTGTTGATACTTTCCGCTGCATTTTTCAGCAGGTTAAGAAATACCTGCATCAACCTAGTTTTATCACCGGTGATCAGGGGTAGATCGAAAGGCAGCGTGCTTTTTACCGAAATATTTTTTTTCGAAAAAGTGGCCATCAGCATCGGGAGGCAATCATTGATGATATCACGTATGCCGACTTTTGCCCGCTGGCTGCCGCCCTGTCCCTTAATATACTGACGCTGCAGGGTAAGTATCTCGGAAATGTGCGTAACGATATTCATTTGATCGCCCAGGGCTTTCTGTAATTCATCCTGGCTATTTTTCTGGTTCTGGGCCAAGCCCTGAAGAAGCGTTGTCAGTGCATGTGCTTTTGTTTCACCAAAACAAGAAATCAATTGCGGTTGGTGTTTTAAAAAAAAGCCTTCCAGGTTTTTCAGTGTATCGTAATCATTTTGGCTGATTTGCCGTTTGATTTTTGTTAGGTAGGAACCAAAGCCCACTACCGCATTACCTATATCATGGAGAATACCGGACGCCATTTCAAATTTACTTCTCTCTACTGCCTGGTCCTGCAATGCCTGGCTGATCTTTTGTTCCCGCTCATAAAAAGCTGTTATGTCATCAAACATAAAACTAAGCGTATCGCTATCGATCTTGTTAACTGTAAAAAAGAAATGACGAACGGTTTGTCTGTTCTGGAAATTGAGCTCAACCTGATAATTCTGCTGTTGAACAATAGTGCCCGACTCATTGGTAAAAGAGCTGATGGCAGTATTAATGCCGGGCAGCATTTTATCCAACAGTAATAACATGTTATTCTCCGGGGACAGGTCATACTGCATGAAAAATGGCATAAGCAACTGCACCCCTTTGGGATTCATCTGCGTAATTAAACCCGCTGCATTTGTTTCAACAATTCCTACAGGCACCTGGTAGATAATGGAAAGCATTGCCTGCACCTGTTTCTCCATCGCAGTAGAATCGTTCATAATATTATCAGCTTTTTTGCACCAGGAGATATTGATGCTTGCACTTTGCCGATTTCAGCAGCCTGAGCCGCACTTTTGTAGGAGAGACTATGTATGTAAACATATAGTCAATTTCTTCGTCCAGTTCTATTGACGCATACCGTTCTGCTACCATAAAATTATTGGTACAGGGAGCAACCTGGGTAAAAAAATGCTTGCCTATGGCATTGCCGGGAGTTACTCCAGCGATCTCAGACTCAGTTTTATTGTAGGCAACGATTATGCCGTCTTTAGTCATCTTTACAACGCCAAATGGAAGCGTATCATAAGAGGGGCCATCTGCTATTTCTAGACTCGTTAATAGGTCAGTGGCAGAAAATTCTGCATTCATAGTGGCAATTTTTATGAAACAATGTCATCCCTACTGATTAAGTTACGGATAAAATACCGGTTTTTGAAAAATAGTTACAACCATGAAAGGGAGAAAGGCGCAAAATTATTGCGAAAGTTGCAATACCTGGGAAGAGAGGCGATCAACCCTGCTTAGGCACGGAATGATAAAGGTGCTCATCGCTATTCTATTCTCAGGATTCACTATTGGGATGAAAGGTTTTCAATTTGCTGCGCACTTTTGCAATTACCAGGCTTCCTCTTGTAATTTTCCGCTGTTCAAAGGATATATCCGGAGCGATCAGTGATCTGTTTCTCTCTGCGTGATTATATTTTTTCACAAAGCCAGGGGGGATGCCATATCAGTCCTCGTCGGGTTTTCTGGAATTCTCTTTGATGATATCCCAATACTCTTTACCATATCCGACAAGGATCTCTTCACCCGGCTGTATATCGCGCGCAGCTTTGATATAGACCTTTAATTTCTCGGTAACATACTCACTGTTGTTACGGATACCTTTGATGCGTTTCAAACCTTTTGCATCATTCGCATACCGGGCCAGCGCTTTTTTATAGGGGAGCGCATTAATTACGTAGTTGCGGTTAACGTAAAAAAGGTATGCGTTTTCGGGACGGTACTTCAATTCTTTCCATGTACTTATCCTTCCTTTGTATTCAGCGATCATCATTCCTTTGGGAATAAAAGTTTTGGTAAACAGGCCCTTTCCGGCGCCGGGTAATCTTGATCGCTTAACCGCTAATTGTTTTGCAGGTACCATGTAAACGGCCATACTAATACCGGGCCATGGCGTCAAAATGCGCAACATGCAAATAAATTAGTGGGATTGGGGAACAATCTCCACTTCAAACCTGCTTTCCCTCACTGGTGGCGAGTGAAATGATCTCGTTCGCTAAACGGACAAGCTGTTCAAAATCGGATGGTTTGATAAGATACCTGGCAGCACCATTGGTTAAACAGGCTTCAATGATAGCAGGTGATGCGGCTGTACTCACAATAACCTTAGGGGTGTGCCGGTAGCGCGGATCGGCAAGTAGACGCCGGAGAAATTCTTCTCCGTTCATCATCGGCATATTGTAATCCGATACGATAATCTCCGGCTGTTCCTCAGCCGTGCAGCGGGCAAGGAAGGCAAGGGCGTCATCACTGCGGGTGGCAAACCGTACGTCAACCGGTACTCCCGTAGATTCAAAAGCCTGTTTCATCAAAACCTGGTCGTCCAGGTCATCATCAATAATAAAAACCGACAGTACTTCCTTCATGAGGTTAATATAGAACAATAACTGATTGCCCACAAGAGTTTTGCGATCCTGACACCTGCAGCAACCTGTTAAGCTGTTGCACAAGCCGTGCCAGACAGTGTAGGGCATGGCAATGAAGGCAATTTACGCTGGTAAAATAGCTCTTTCCCCAAAAAAGGAGGGTATATGCGGTGAAATTGCGTATTACTACGCAGTGAATGCGTATTTCTACGCATCTTTTTCGCCCGCTGCTGAGCTAATATTACAGTGGAAATACGATTGCCATTCCGGTAGTATCTTACCTGGATACAGCAACAAAAACGGCTTCGGCGGTAAAAGGTGGAGGGATCCAATAGGAGCATACACCTGAGCGGTCGTTCCAAAAGATACTTAAGGATGACACAGCTGATTCCGGGGGGAAATCAGCTGCATGCAAACAGTTGATCCGGCCTCTTATTGAAAAATAAGGGGCTTTTTACTGAAAACCTTACCACAGTTCCGGAAATTATTGCATTTAAGCCCGTAAAATTTACTGGCTTATCTCTTCAATAAGTTATATAATTACATTATTAATTAATATGTCTACAGGCAAACAGCCAGGTACCAGCAAAAAGTAAAGCCAATAAACCACCCATATGCCTAATACCACTGACCAACACAAAATCAGCCTGCAACAGGCAATAGACATGACATCCCTGTACCGCGCAAGCCGACCGGAAAATTTTCCTGTCTGCGAAACCTTTAGCAAGGCTTCCATCGAATCATTGATTGCCAACCCGCGTTGTGTATCATTCAGGATCTATTACGGAATGAACCCTGATAAGTCTGTCCATGCCATTCTCGTAGGGGCAGATGAAAAGGGTAACGATATATTGCCCGCCCAAAGCGCTGCGCTGGGTGATGAAGGGGTAATATTGGAAGATGCCGAACGTTGCCCGCAGATTTGTCCTCCACCCTCGCCTCTGAACGGATAGATGACTTTACCACCACATCTCTCAACAGTATCGGGTTACTTACCTGCTATCGCTGCCCTCTTCCGGTTCAGGTCATCGCCTGCCATGTACCGCCCTTTCTTTGTGCTTCTCTGGATTGGCATGATCAATGACACGTTTGCGGCAATACTGTCCCACACTACAGGCAACAACATTGCCAATTCAAATATTTACGTGCTTGTGGAATTCGCACTCCTGCTTTTGTTATTTTACCGGTGGAACGATTCGGTACGAAAAAGAAAGTATTGGCTGCTATTGGGTGTAGGCCTGGCGGTCTGGATACTCGATAATTTTATACTGCATAGTCTTACACGCTCAATCAACTCACTTTTCAGGATCTATTACTGCCTCATTATTCTTTTCATGAGCATTGATATGATTAACCGGCTGATTGTATTCGAAAGAAAAATGCTGATTCGCAATGCTCGGTTCCTGATATCGGTTGGTTTTGTTTGCTATTTCAGCTTTAAAGCATTCATTGAATCCTTTTATATTTTTGAACTCCCTTTTTCCAAAGCTTTTTACGCTAATATCTTTTTCATCATGTCGTGTATCAATGTATTTTGTAATTTGGTTTATACCCTTGCCATACTATGGATACCGAAGAGACAAGAATTTTCTATACCATCCTGATTGCTTCTGCAGTATTGGCCACACTGGTTGGATTTTTTGTGGCGAACATCATAAGGCACCAGAGAAAAAAAATGGCACTCGAAAAAGAAAAACTGGTGAATGAAATCTTACTGCTGGAAAATGAAAGGGGCCGCATAGCAGCCGACCTGCATGACGAACTCGGATCCCTGATCTCAGCCATCAAACTCAACCTGGAATGCCTGGATGCACCAGGTGAAGAAGACGCACAGATACTTGCGCGTACCGGCGGCTATATTGATACCACCATGCAGAAGATCCGCGAAATTTCGAATAACCTAATGCCTAAATCACTCCAAAGAAAAGGCCTCTATCCTGCCATAAAAGAATTTGCAGACATGATCAATCATTCGGCTGCAGTCAACGTTCGGTATCATGGGAGCGATAATTTACCATCGATTGAATCAGACAAAGCAATACATCTCTACCGCATCGTTCAGGAAATTAGCAACAATGCAGTCAAACACGCAAGTGCCTCAAAAATTGACATCGGTTTTTCCATGGTAAAAAATAAGCTGCTGCTTGAGATTAAAGACAACGGTACCGGCTTTGACAGTACTGAGGCTGCAAAAAAGCAGGGACATGGTCTGCAGAACATTATGCGGCGGGTTGATATGTTGCAGGGAAGTGTATATCTTGACAGCGCGCCCGGTAAGGGTACCCATTATTCAATTGAGATCCCGTTATGATTGAGAAGAAACAGATTCGCGTGGTCATTGCAGATGATCATGATATTTACCGTGACGGATTGCAACTTCTTTTAAAGAAAGACAGGGAAATCAATGTAGTAGGCGAAGCAGAAAACGGCCACGCTCTGCTGGAACTGGTTGCCCGGCATGATCCCCATGTGGTCATTACGGACCTGCGTATGCCCGTAATGGATGGGGTAAATGCCATCAGCGAAATCAATAAAAAGCATCCTGCGGTACGCAGCATAGCCCTTTCTACATTTGACAGCGAACACCTGATCGTTGACGCCCTGGAAGCGGGAGCGGTAGGCTACATTATCAAGAACGCACAAAAAGGGGAGATCATGGAAGCGATCAAAACGGTTTTTGATGGTCACCCTTATTATTGCAAATCAACTTCTGTCCGGTTGGTAAAAATGATCTCCGACAGTCCTTTCAATCCCTACAAGATAAAGGAGAGCCAGCAGTTCACAGACAAGGAAAAAGAAATCATCAAACTTATCTGCGAAGAAAAGTCCAACAAAGAAATAGGCGAGGCGCTGTTTATGAGCAGCCGTACCGTTGAAGGGCTCCGATCAAAAATACTGGAAAAGATGAACGTAAAATCCGCCGCGGGCATTGCTATTTATGCAATTAAGAATGGGTTATTTAGGATTGGGGCGGGGGAGGCGTGAGAGGTGAAATGTGAGAGGTGAAATGTGAGAGGTGAGAAGGGCATTGGGAATGGTGCTTCGTGAGTCGTGAGGCGTGAGACGTGAGT
>JANPIE010000102.1:0-17266 GCA_031424835.1 Chitinophagaceae bacterium | reverse complement strand
TCTCACGTCTCACGCCTCACGTCTCACGCCCCCCTCACTCCGCCCAGCTCATCGTATACCCCGGGTTCTCAATTTCCAGCGCTTCCTGTGTTAATTGAAGGGGATGAAAAGTGTCTACCATCACTGCGAGTTCATTGGTTTCCTTTTTACCGATACTTTTTTCAACCGCACCGGGATGAGGGCCATGCGGAATACCCGCGGGATGCAGCGTGATCATGCCCCTGGTTACATTCTTACGGCTCATAAAATCACCGTCAACATAATACAATACCTCATCACTGTCGATATTGCTGTGGTTATAAGGGGCAGGTATGGCATTGGGATGATAATCGTACAGTCGCGGGCAAAAGCTGCAAACAACAAAATTATTAGCCTCGAATGTCTGGTGAACCGGCGGGGGCTGGTGTACACGACCGGTGATCGGTTCAAAGTCGTGAATACTGAATGCGTACGGGTAGCAACATCCGTCCCATCCTACTACATCAAAAGGATGATGCGCATAATGCAGGCCGTATTGAATGCCCTTCTTTTTTGTCCTGATCAGGAAATCACCCGATGCATCAACAGTTGCCAATTTTTTCGGCGCGCGGATATCACGTTCGCAGTAAGGGGAATTCTCCAGTAACTGTCCATATTTACTCAGGTATCTTTTGGGATAGCGTATGGGGCTGAAACTTTCTACTATAAAAAGCCGGTTACCGGCATCGTTGAAATGTATCTGGTAGATAGTGCCCCGCGGAACCACCAGGTAATCACCGTATCGGAAAGGCAGCTCGCCGTATTGGGTAACCAGTGTTCCTGACCCTTCATTAATAAACAGCATCTCATCCGCATCTGCATTTTTATAAAAATAATCCGTCATGCTTTTACGGGGCGCCGCCAGTACAATATGGCAATCGTTATTCACCAGAACCGGTTTGCGGCTCTGTAAAAAATCATCCGCAGGCTGTATGTTAAACCCTTCAAAACTCCGGTGCTTCAGCATTTTCTCTTCTGCAGGCCGGGGCATTACGTTGATGGGTTCATCCGTATGCGTAATCCTTGTGGGCGGAT
The DNA here is from genome assembly GCA_031424835.1 of Chitinophagaceae bacterium. Classification (GTDB taxonomy): domain Bacteria; phylum Bacteroidota; class Bacteroidia; order Chitinophagales; family Chitinophagaceae; genus Sediminibacterium. The sequence continues at coordinate 16,213 of JANPIE010000102.1, read as the reverse complement.
AGAGGTGATACAACAAAGAATAATCATTGCTGAATCCCTCTGTAGAAAATAACTGTTCAGAATACAAATTGCCATCCGGCTTGCGGAACTGCGTATGCCGTTTATGCGGAATTGTTCCCAGTGTATGGTAGTGAGGCATGGAGGAAAATTAATAATGGGTAATTAACAATGAATAATGGAAAGCGTTTCTTCCCTATCAGTTATCATTTAACATTCAACATTTAACATGTAACATGTAATTCCATACCTCGCTAGCTGGAGGGAAAGCATGAGGAAATAATATTTCCAACTGCGTTTGTCTATCCAGTATTGAAAATTACGGTGGAGGGGCATGGCAAAGCTTGGTAATATAAAAATACGAAGGTTTGGGCATGAATGAGCGGTTACTGAAGGAGGCTGATGAGTTTATCCAGTTCTTCCAGCGTATTAAAGGCATGCAATACTATGCGTAGCCGCTCCTTTTCTTTGGGTACAGTAGGATACAGGATTGGGCGAACATCCAGTCCCTGTGCAGCAATCGTTGCAGCCAATGTTCTTATCCGTTCATTGCCGGGAAGGATCACAGCCTGTATAGGCGTGGAGGAAACCAGTTTTTCGTAGCCTATGCCTGCCGACTGAAATTTCCGGATCAACACCGCAAGATGAGCCCGTTCTGCTGCCATCGCCGGAAACAGTTCATAGCTGGCTTTTATCATCGCCACAGCATGCTCAGGCAGGGCTGTGGTATAAACAAAACTTCTCGCAAAATTGATAAGGTAACTGCGCAGCGAGCTGGAACCCAATACTACTGCACCATGGCAGCCACAGGCTTTTCCGAAAGTGTGCATTCGCGCAAATATTTTTTTCTGCATCTGGTGCACCTGCACCAACCCCTCCCCTTTTTTGCCAACTACGCCTGTTGCATGTGCCTCATCAATGATAAGGTGTGCGCTATGCTTTTGTGCAAGGGCAACCAACTCAGGCAGTGGACATAGGTCACCATCCATGCTGAACACAGATTCGGTAACGATGAAAATATTGCCGGTAATGTCGTGCATTTTCTTTGCGAGGTCACCCATATCGTTGTGCGCGAAAGAAAAAGAAGTGGCAAACGATAAACGGATCCCATCCCTGATTGAAGCATGGCAAAGCTGGTCGTAAAAAAGGGTATCGCCTTTTTGTGGTACACTTGCAAGCAGGCCAATGTTCGCATCGTAACCGGAATTGAACAATAACGCCGTATCGGCCTCATGAACATGAGCGACCATCTCTTCTTTTTCTTCCATCAACGGATAATTACCAGAGATAAGCCGCGAGCCGGTAGAACCGGGGGACAGTCTGGAGGCTGGGGTCTGGAGTCTTTGGTTTTTTACGATGCCGAGATAATCGTTTGAGCAAAAATCAACCGCATTCATCGGCAAACGTAATTTGCGGAGCGAGTTCGCATCGATGCGTTCCTGTATTTTTTTTTGTAAAAAATCATCCGGGTACATGCGGCAAAGCTAATCGATTGTGGGATATTTGCGCGGAACGGCTATCAGCAACGAGCTACGAGCGGTTAGACATCAGCTATTCAACTAACCATTAACTTTAAACCGATAACAACCCAAGACCACAGACCATAGACTACAGACTTTCCCATGGACATCTCTCAACACACTAAAAACATCCTCGGTCTTCAATTGCCCACCGATCCGCGTTGGGTAGACCTCGCGGGCATTTCTCTGGAGGAAATATTAACTGATCATGCATATTGCGAACAAAAGGCGGCCACTACCTGCATCACGCTTATCCAGCGGTATTCAGATAAGGAGAAGCTGGTATTTGAACTGGCACCTATCGTTGCGGAGGAATGGGGACATTTCAGGTTGGTACTTAACGAACTAAAGAAAAGAAAACTCAAACTCGGAAAACAACGTAAGGATATCTATGTAAACAATCTGATAGGCTTCCAGAAAAAAGGAGGCAGTCCCGACGACCGCTTGCTGGATCATTTGCTCACCATGGCACTGATAGAAGCCAGGAGCTGTGAGCGTTTCAAAAGATTGAGTGAAGGACTTACTGACCCCTACCTACAAAATTTCTACCGCCGTTTTATGGAAAGTGAGGCAGGCCATTATACATTATTCATCGAACTTGCTGAAACCTATATTGACAAAACAGTAGTGAGAAAGCGCTGGAAAGAGTGGCTCAACTACGAAGCAAAAATGATCACCGAACTGGAAGTTAGGGGAGATAGGATCCATTGATCCCGGAGGTGGCAATCGTGAGTCATCAATCGTGAGTCGTGAGTGAATAGGGGAAATACTCACGATTCACGATTGACGACTCACGATTCGCCATCATCACATTTGTTGATGCGTTCTGCTGAAAAATACGCAAGCTCTTCGCTGAGATCAAAATAGCTGTGGGCATCCTGTAATGCTTTTGTTTTGGCGTAATAGGATGCAAGAAATTGTTTGTGATTTTTTGTGGCGGGATTAAACGCCCTGTGCTGGAAAGCAATATTTATTTCAGCGATCTCTTTCATCAGCAAACGAGTATCCTCCTGCATACAGGCTTCTACAAATTTCTCCCATACATATTGCGTGGCCTGGTAATTCGGGTGTACCAGGTCCTCGGCGTAGAAACGGTAGTCCCGAAGATCATCAATCACAAGTTCGTAGGCGGGAAAATAATAAAGCTGTTCATATTTGTCAACCAGGTGATGAACCGCCGCTATCAGTACCGCTTTACTTCGGTTGTTCTCAATAACGCCTTCCCGCAAATGCCTTACCGGGCTGATGGTAAAGATCACCTGAACAGCGGGATTGAATTCTCTCAGGGCCTCCAGCATTTTTTCCAAAACCTCAATTACTTCAGTGGTCGACAGTAACCGTTTCGAAAACCAGGCAGCGGGTGCCTTGTGGTTATTTGCCGCGATACTACCGGGCCTGGCGTTCTTTGCTTCGGCAGTAAGTACATAGGCCCATGCCGAACCCAACGTGATCATCAGGTGATCTGTGCTCCGCAGGAAATGGTGTGCAGCACTGGTGGATGCATTGATCTTTTGGAGGCACTCCTCTGCAGTAATGCCTGAATACCTGCTATGGTGCTTCCAGCTATGCCAGGTTTCATTGTGTTCAAAAATATCCGAAATGCTTACCTGGCTGTTGCTGATGTATGATTCAAGTGCATCCGCTACACTCGCCGGATTAAACAGTATCCCATTGGGATTTTCCATCGTGTTGAATTTATGCCGGCGCAGTTTTTCTCCTATATTTTCCGTAAAGCAGGAACCTACCAGCAGCAATTTCTGCGGGTGGCGGATCAGTTGACCCGCCTTTTTGATGGAAAATTCATAATGAAATTTCATAGCGTACGTTCAAGTTCTACTTTTTGCCCGCGTAACATTTCAATCCATTCAATACCAGTTGCCGGAAACAGGATCTTACTTCTTTGTCTTCCCTTCCCAAAGCTCCGAGGGCAGTTCCTGCACAAATTACTGGTGGCATGGTATCCTTTTGCACGCTGTTCAGGTCTTTCCATTCTCCCTGGCTGAGTTCCTTTAATAAAAGATTAGCCATATTGCCGCATAGGTTGCTTCGTCGGTAAGGGTAATCATTTTTCATTTTTTCCTCTGCTCAAAATCAATTGTCGGAGCGTATGGACCCTGGCGTTGCTTTTTGTAAACCAGCCCACCTATCACACGAATATTTCATTTGCCAAACGCAGGCTGTGGGCCAGTGCGATGGAATCAATTCCCTGTAACAAATTCTTTTGTTGGAAGTATTCGATCATCCATTCGGTATTCATGTTTCCAACAAGTTCATCCTGTGCCATCGGGCATCCTCCAATACCTTTCAGTGCGCCATCAAAACGGGTGCAGCCAGCAGAATATGCTGCCTGCAGCTTTGGCTGCCAATTGTGCATCGAGGAATGCAGGTGTACACCGAATTGTATCTCCGGATATGCAGCAATAAGGGTCGTTAGCGCACTGCTAACCTGTTCCGGACCTGCCACGCCAACAGTATCAGCAAGCGAAAGAATGCGGATATCTTTTTTGGCCATTTCGCCCGCCCAATGCAATAACACGGTCTCATCATAGGGGTCTCCATAAGGGTTCCCGAATCCCATGCTAAGATAGACGACCAGTTCTTTATTATTTTTTATACAGAGTTCCTGAATTGCATCTATTCTTTCCATGCTTTCTTCCATAGTACTGTTTGTATTACGCAACTGGAAAGTAGGCGAAAGGGAAAACGGGAAACCCAGGAAACTTATCGTGTCATAAACAACCGCTTCTTCGGCGCCGCGAAGATTGGCTACGATGGCAAGCAGTTTGGTATGGGTGTCAGCAAGGTCTATTCCCTTTAGTACCTCCCTGGTATCGGCCATTTGCGGAATTGCTTTGGGCGATACAAAACTTCCGAAATCAAGTGTATCAAAACCCACCCGCAATAAGGAATTGAGATAAGCCGTTTTTTTTTCTGTGGAAATAAAATGTGGCCAGCCCTGCATGGCATCCCGCGGGCATTCAATCAGGCTTATGGGAATTTCTTTCATGAACCAATTTATATTTCGTCATTTAAGTTACGATGTGAGCATCAGATCAGCTAAAATTCGTTTTAAATCCATTTTCGGCGCAATACAAAGTTAATCTACGACGCAGGAAGGTGCTTTAAAAGGAAACAGCATACCCTGTATTTGTGAGATATTATTGATTTTAGTGAAATAATGGAAAAAAGGGTATTAGCTTTAATAGGCTCAACACTCTCCAATCTCCTTCCTGGAAAGACCGCTGCACCCAAAACGACAGTTTATGAAACCCATTTACCTGCTTGTAGCGATGCTGGCTTTAGCAACCATAAGCGAAGCGCAAAAATCGGTCTTCCTGCGTGTATTCGACACCCATAGATCAAAAATTGGAAAAGGCACACTGAACAGTGTTACCGATTCCAGTATTGTCGTAGCTGGCATGGAAATACCGTATACACGAATAGGTTTTATCAAGACGAGACGAAGTATTGGTCACATCATGATCGTATCAGGCATTGTGGTTACCGGTACAACTGCCCTGCTGGGTGTTATGGGGAATGGGAGCGGGAGCAGCACCAGTTCGTCCCTGGGAGGCGCTAACAACTGGGATATCCTTCAATTCAGTACCGGGGATGTGCTTGCTATCAGCGCCATGGCGGGTGCCTTTGGTGGCGCAATAATTGGTGGCATGGCCGCATTGTCGAGAAATAATGTTGTTTTCCGAATCGACGGAAATGAACGTGAGTGGCGGAAAGTTAAAACAGAACTGAGCAGGATGGTGCCAACTGCACTACCACCCCCCGGCCAAAAGTGAACCAGTAACCCTTAACTGGTGATGCGATGCTTCATCGCTTCATAAAGTATGATACCTGTTGCCACCGACACATTGAAAGAATCGAATGTGCCGGCCATAGGAATGCTGAAAAAATGATCCGCTGATTTGGCGAGATACGGTTGAACGCCTTTCCCTTCATCGCCCATGATAATACAGCAGGGGTCCGCAAAGGGCAATTCAAATACTTTCATCCCGGCGCGCATTTCACTGGTGAATACCTTTATGCCATTCAGGTGCAGCGTGTCAACAGCTTTCAGTAAACTGTTCACGCGGCAGATATGCACCTGCTCCAGGGCGCCGGCACTGCTCTTCATGGCTTCTTCATTCAGTGCGCCCACACCTTTATCAGGAATGATGATCGCCTGCGCCCCACAGCAGACAGCGGACCTTGCAATGGCTCCGATATTCCTCACATCTGTAATGCCATCCAGCATCAGGAACAACGGCAGCTCCCCGTTAGACACCACATGGTCTATAACCTGCTGCAGGTCCATATACTGCACCCTTGCCACCAAAGCGATGATGCCCTGGTGATTGGCCCTTGTCATGCCGTTTAATTTCTCTACGGGTACAATCTGCACGGGGATATTGTGCTCTCTTGCGAGTTGTCGTATGCTGTGCAGTACCTCCCCGGTCGCATTTTTTTGCAGCAATATTTTATCGATGGCTTTGCCTCCCTGCAGGGCTTCTACCAGGGGTTGGCGGCCAATAATGAGTGAACTTTGTTTAACGGGCATCTGCAAATGTATTATTTCAATTTTCCTTCTGCTAACAGTAACTTGATTTTGGTAAGGGCTATCACGCTTATACTATCTGTAATGCTGCCATCCTCTACCAGGCGATAGGCATCCTCAAAACGCATTTTTCTCACTTCCAGTTGCTCAGTTTCCTCCGGAGAGGCCTTATGCTGCGAAACATCCCTGGCAAGGTAAATGATCGCCAGTTCATCCGTTACGGAATTAGACAAATGAACGGTTTGCAATACCTGCCAGTCCCCTGCCTTCAGTCCTGTTTCTTCCAGAAGCTCGCGTTTGGCGCCTTCCAGTGGGTCCAAACCCACCGGTTGACCACCCTCCGGTATTTCCCAGCTATACTTACCAGGCACAAAGCGGTATTGCCCCACGAGGTAGGTATTCAATTCTTCATCGAGTACCACAATACCGACGGCGGTATTTTTAAAATGAACGCTGCCGTATATTCCTTTCCCTCCCGAAGGATTGATAACGTTATATTCTGTGAGCGCAATCCAGGCATTTTCATAAACGGCACGCTGGTCAATAACCTTCCAGGGATTTTTTTCCATAATGCATTTTTTCTCAAATGAACACACCGCTGTTTAAAAATAAAAAACCTCTGCCCAAATGAGCAGAGGTTACTGTTTTTTGCCGGGTTTTATTTTACACCAAAGGCTTTTTTCACTTTGGCCACATAATCAAGTTTTTCCCAGGTAAAGAGTTCAACCTTTATCTTTTTAACCTTACCATTGGGCAGTGCGAATTCTTTTGTTACCACTTCGTTTTTTCTTCCCATATGACCATAAGCCGCCGTTTCACTGTACATGGGTGTACGCAATTTGAGACGCTGCTCGATAAAATAGGGACGCATATCAAAAATGCTTTCCACAAGTTTACCAATCTGGCCGTCTGTTAAAGCAACTTTAGCAGTACCGAAAGTATTTACGTTGATGGAAGTGGGTTGTGCCACACCAATGGCATAGGAAACCTGTACCAGCACCTCATCGGCTACACCGGCAGCAACCAGGTTTTTGGCTATATGACGGGTAGCATAAGCAGCAGAGCGGTCAACTTTGCTGGGATCTTTTCCGCTGAAAGCACCGCCACCATGCGCACCTTTACCACCATAGGTATCCACGATGATTTTACGGCCTGTTAAACCGGTATCACCATGCGGGCCGCCAATGACAAATTTGCCTGTTGGGTTAATATGGTATTTAATCTTATCGTTGAACAGCTTCGCATATTTTTTATACTTGCTTTTCACACGCGGAATGAGGATATTCACGATATCTTCTTTGATCTTTGCCAGCATTTTCGCTTCGGAATCGAAATCATCATGCTGAGTAGACACTACGATTGCATCGATGCGAACCGGGCGGTTGTTATCATCGTACTCAAGCGTTACCTGGCTCTTGGCATCAGGACGCAGGTATTTTACCTGTTTGTTCTCCCTGCGCAGGGCCGCAAGTTCTATCAGTATCTTATGGGCAAGATCAAGCGCCAGCGGCATATAGTCGTCGGTCTCATTGCTCGCATAACCAAACATCATACCCTGGTCACCGGCACCCTGCTCTTCTTTTTTCTTTTTGTCAACACCCTGGTTGATATCGGCAGACTGCTCATGAATTGCCGAAAGAATACCGCAGCTATTGGCCTCAAACATGTATTCACTTTTGGTATAACCAATCTTCCGGATTACGCCACGGGCAATTTCCTGTACGTCCAGGTATGCTTTTGATTTTACCTCACCTGCCAGTACAACCTGGCCAGTGGTAACCAGTGTTTCACAGGCTACTTTGGATTGGGGATCAAAAGCAAGAAAATTGTCGATCAGGGCATCTGATATCTGGTCAGCTACTTTATCCGGGTGTCCTTCAGATACGCTTTCAGAAGTAAACAGGTAAGGCATATTAGTTTTGTTTTAATGGGTGCAAATATATAATAATGGCAAACACCTATCAGATACGTGAGTAAATAATTCTCAGCCGCATCCTGAAACGGGAATGCGTACCGCCACCCAGCCTAACCCGTCCGTCGGCCACATCGTTGCCAACACTGGGTGAAAGGTAGGTTACATACGCCGGCGACAGGTCCGGATAAGGGTTCCTGTATCGGATAGAATCATTGGTAGGCGCGGATAAACGCAAGGTGAATGAGGTGTCTTTACGCGTTACAATACCCTGCACATACCTGCTCAGATTAAAGTTGTAACTCGCTATCCTGTCATAACCCGGCACGGACTTGCCCACGAGGAAACCACCAAAACTGGCGATATTGGGGCCCGAGGAACTCAGGGTATAATCGTTGGGCACGTTGCGTTTGATCTTGTTCACAGAATCATAAACAGACAACAAAAGATACCTCGGCGGAATCATCTGCAGTTCCGTAGTTAAAAGGTTTGCGTCATCCGGCACCTGCTCGGCAATCAGCTCAGCCCTGTGTACAAGCCTGTTCGAAAGATTCTGTAATCCCGGTATGCGTATTCGGACATAAGTACCAGGTGATGCCTGCACATACACCAGTGAATCAGGTTTGGAAGTTGTGGTAAAATGCTTTGACGCTTCACTTCCTGTCCGGTCGCGCGTTACAAAATTTGCATCGCCACTTGAACCTGCAGAATACCGGAAATAGGCAACAGAAGTGTCACGCTGACTGGCGCCGGTAGAACTGGAACTATAATAAAGAGCAAACTTTGAGTTGGTATCCGACAGGTTGATCTTCAATAATGCATTGGCGGGTGCGCCTGCATCAGTTGTGAGGGCAAAGCCGGCAAAATACGTGCGGAATGCCGAATCTGACCGATAGGCGTTGGTGGAATCATATCCCTTAAGGAAACGCTGGGCCACACTGCTATTGAGTTTTATACGGATCTGGTTCTTGGACGTTTCATACCGGTTCTTGACAGAATCACCCAGGCGCCTGATATCCACCGTAAGCGGCGCGGCAAGCGATGCACCCATGACAAATGGGTTTGCATTGGGATAATTGGCAGGATAACCCACAGCGGGGTTTAGCTTAGTAGACTGGCTGATCTCCGAAACATTTATGCGCAATGGCTGGGTAGAATCACCGTACACGCCAAAATAAGAAAGGATCAATACTGCAGAGTCTACTACAACACTGTCTTTGTTTCCCGGAATATAATAAGGAAAGGAAGTAGGCTTCATTTCAAAAAACATGGTGGCCCTGGTTTTGCCAAAAAGCGGGTCATTATTGATCACCCCCAGTACATGGTTATCACCCCTGTACACACGAACGGAATCAAAGTCTTCAAAATTATCAGTGATTACATCCAGTACGGTATCCAGTGTGGTAACGCCATCAATGGCGGGGATAAGATCACCACCAATATCAGTAGAGGTGATACGGGTACATGCTGACAGAAATCCGGCCGAAAAAATAGATGCAATAAATAGTCTACGCAGTGTAATAAAAGAATGCATGTGTGTCAGTAAGTTACTTGCCCGCAAGGTCGTTGTACAATTCTAAATACTCTGTTAAATCGGAATCCCATCCTTTGAAAGGAACTACTTTTTTACCCTTCACTTTTGCGAATTCATCCACCAGTTTTTTATCCACTTTGTCTGCACCAAAAGTGATGGCATCAGCATACGCAGCGCCGCCTTTGAACATGGCTGTATTGGTAGCTTCCTTAAACACTTCGAGATCCTTCTCTTTTATATTCGCATTGATGATGGCTTTCTGCACAAAATCAGCGCCCAGTTTTTCTGTAAAAGTGTTTTGTCCAATCGTAAAAACCACTTTGCTGTTGCTGAAAACCGGTTCTTTTTTATAGGCTGTTTTAATATAGGCAGGTATAAGTCCAGTCATCCAGCCGCTGCAATGAATAATATCGGGGGGCCACCCGAATTTTTTAACTGTTTCCAGCGCACCTTTGCAGAAAAAAACGGTTCTGAGCATATTGTCTTCAAACCATGTTTCACTCTCGTCATGAAAGATCTGCTTGCGTTTGAAAAAATCTTCGTTCTCCAGAAAATATACCTGTAACCGCGCATTGGGCAGCGAAGCCACTTTTATCTGTAAAGGATAATCATCATTATCCACTGAAACATTAATACCCGACAGCCTCACTACTTCATGCAAACGGTGTCTTCTTTCATTGATAACGCCAAACCTTGGCATAATGCACCTCACCTCCAGCCCACTATCATTGCTTTTAATGGCCAGTTTGTTGATCACCTCCGCAAATTCGGTCAGCTCCAGGTATGGCGACATCTCAGTAGCAATGAATAAAATCCTTTTCTTTGTTGACATTAGTGCATGAATTTTAAAACGATGCTGGAAAAAAGAGTTGGCAAAGGTACATAAATTACGTCGAAATCCAATATCTAACAGCGTCTGTCCACAACCCAGCCATGATACTCTTCAAAAAAGCGGAAGGGCTTACTAAATACCTGAAAACCAAATCCGCAAGCGGCTTGCAGATTGGTTTTGTGCCTACGATGGGTGCATTGCATGCCGGTCATCTGCGCCTGGTGCAACAATGCAAAACTGAATCGGATCTCGTAGTGGCCAGTATTTTTGTCAACCCCACCCAATTCAACGACCCGCAGGATTTTGCCCGCTATCCTGTTACGCTTGAAAATGATATCCTGTTATTAGCCGGCGCGGGAACCGATATTTTGTTTCTTCCGGCTGTTGCAGAAATATATCCTGCAGGCACGGCTCATCTTCCCCGGTTTGATCTTGGCTATCTTGAAACCATACTGGAAGGGAAATACCGCCCCGGCCATTTCCAGGGCGTTTGCCAGGTAATGAGCCGGTTACTGGAGATAGTTATGCCAGCCAGACTTTTCCTTGGCCGCAAAGATTACCAGCAATGCATGGTCATTCAAAAACTTGTCCGGTTGCAGGACTGGCCGATCGACATTACCAAAGTTAACACGGTGCGGGAACCTTCGGGGCTGGCGATGAGCAGCCGTAATGCCCGGCTGGATAATGCCGGCCGGGAGAAAGCAACCGCTATCTATCATAGCCTTCAATATCTTGCTGCATCCCTGCACCCCGGCAGCCTGGAAGCTCTCACTGCCAAAGCCGCTTCGGCGATCCTGGAATCCGGCTTTGACAATATTGACTATGTAACCATAGCAGATGCGAGCACGCTGGAACCCGTGAGCGAATGGGATGGTAAACGCTCCCTGGTGGCATTGGTGGCAGCATTCATCCAGGGTGTAAGACTAATTGATAATCTGACGCTCACAAAAGCTTGACGGGACGAGGACATTCGGCGGGGCTATGGGAACTAATACTATGGATCGATAAGAAACATAGGATTAAGTAGAATAGACGCAATACCTCATTCTATATCCATTATTCCCTGAGTGATAACTCTGTGTAGTTCTGTGTATTCTGTCTCGCTGTGGTGAATCCCTCGCACCATGATCGAACCGAAGGCTTCACCACAAAGCCTCAGATTACAGAGATTGCAAAAATCATCCCGCCACCTGTGGGCGGAATTCAACCGATAAAATGGAAAGCATACACCCTATAAGCATAAAGCCCACCACAAAGATGGTTATGTAAAATGCCTTACTTAACTTGCCGTTGAAAGATGATTGTATGAATAAAAGGATAGCAGCGGTACTGAAATATCTTCTTTTCCTGGGTCTGGGTGTATTCCTGATATGGTGGAGCCTTCACCAAATTCCAAAAGAAAAATGGGGTGAATTCAAAAAGTCCTTAGAAACGGCTGACTACTGGCTGATGATACCGGTATTCATTATTGTTTCACTGAGCCATCTCGCACGTGCGCTTCGCTGGAAAATTCTGATGAGGCCGATGGGGTATTCACCTTCCAATGTGAACACCTATTTTGCCGTAATGATCGGCTATATGGCCAACCTTGCGGTTCCCCGCCTGGGCGAAGTTTTAAAATGCACCATCCTGGCCAGATATGAAAAAGTACCCGCAGAAAAACTGGTGGGCACCATTGTGGCAGAGCGGGCAGTTGACGTGATCTCGCTCGGGGTTATATTCCTGCTGGCTATGATCAGCCAGTATGACGTGGTGGGTGAATTCGGCGCGCAATTGTTCCAAAAACTTTTTGAAAACAGTTCAGGTCGTTTTTCCTGGACAAGGGTGGCCATTGTGGTTGGCGTAATTGTGGCATTGATTGTGGCAGTCAAAGTTTGGTTCAAACAGTTCGCGCACCTGAAGATCGTGATATTGTTCAAAAAAATATTGAAAGGCATTTGGGAAGGACTCAGCAGTATTAAGAACCTGCAGCAGAAAGGACTTTTTATTTTTTACACCGTGCTGATCTGGGCCATGTACATTGTAGGCACATGGGTGGGCCTGCTGGCTACAGAGGGCACTGCCGGCCTGGGCCTGCAGCATGCATTATCGGCTCTGGCTTTTGCAAGTATTGGCATGATCATTACGCCTGGCGGTATTGGCGCCTACGCCTATTTTTTAGCCGCGGTGCTGGAGAAAAACAACATCCCCTTTGAAATAGGTTTTGCAAACGGAACCCTGCAGTGGTTTGCACAGTTTATGATTGTACTGGTGGTTGGCGGCATTTGCCTGATACTGCTACCCATTTACAATAAGCGCAGGTTAGCAGCCGGCATGCCTGTCACAAATCGCGATTTACCCCAACCATAATTACATGAAAGCAATTGATGCCATCGCAAAAAAAATAGTGACGTTGCCGCAGGCATTGGCGCAGGCCGCAAGCTGGCGGGTAACGTCGAAGACCATTGCGTTCAGTAATGGTTGTTTCGACATATTGCATGAGGGCCATATCTTTTCCCTTTCCCAGGCCGCAAAAGAAGCAGACTACCTGGTAGTAGGCTTGAACAGCGATAGCAGCACCCAAAAATTAAAGGGGCCCGGCCGGCCGGTGAATCACCAACACAGCAGGGCGCTTCTTCTTGCGGCATTGGTAATGGTGGACCTTGTTGTGATCTTCGATGACGACACCCCCCGCAACCTGATCGCCAGTCTCCTGCCTGATGTGCTGGTAAAAGGCGGAGATTATACGGTGGAACAAATAGCCGGTTCGAAAGAAGTGCTGGCAAATGGTGGCCGCGTAGTGATCAATCCCATCGTTGCAGGTTTTTCCACAACGGGTATCATCCGGCACATCAAAGAATCTTATTCGTGAAGGTACCAGATTCGTCGTTGCAGACCCGAAGTGAACACTTAGCAAACTTAACATGACTGCGTATGACTCTAATATATATTTGATGGCATCAACACCATCAGATCAATCCCAAAATCCGCAATCAAAAAATTAAAAATTGTGCCTAAAAAAGTTCTCATACAGAGAGACATCAGTTGGTTAAGTTTTAATGCACGCGTTCTGCAGGAAGCAAACGACCCAACTGTACCCTTGAAAGAGCGTATACGATTTCTCGGCATTTTTTCAAACAATACCGATGAGTTTTTCCGTGTGCGGGTTGCCACATTAAAACGCATGATTGAGTTTACTGAAAAACGGAAAAAACTCAACATGCACCTGGAAGAAGACCCGCAGTTCATACTTGACCAGATCCAGACCATTGTACTCCAGCAACAAAATGAGTTCAACCGCATCTGGGAAAACATACTCCTTGAACTGAAGAAAGATAATATCTGCCTGGTAAATGAAAAACAACTGAACCGGGAACAACAGGCATTTGTCAAAAATTTCTTCGATGAGGAAGTCCGTTCCAACATCATACCGCTGATGATTGAAAGCTTGCCGCAACTGCCCTATCTGCGGGATAAAAGCATTTACCTGGGTGTTGTGATGCGGAAAAATGATTCCGCCTATCACCAGAAATACGCCTTGATAGAAGTACCCGCCAAAGCATTGGGAAGATTTATCCAGCTTCCTTCCAAACCGGGTGAACACCATATCATCCTGCTTGAGGATGTTTTACGTTTTAACCTCCCCCATATCTTTTCCTATTTCGCATACGATTATTTTGACTCCTATGTTTTTAAAGTGACAAAGGATGCCGAGATTGATATCGACAATGATGTGAGTACCACTTTTGCGGAGAAAATTGAGAAAGGCGTTAAGAACCGCCGCAAGGGAAAACCCGTAAGGTTTGTGTACGATAAGGAAATGGATGCCGGCCTGCTGGAATACCTTATCCGCCGCCTGAGCCTTAACCGCAAAAGCAATATCATACCGGGCGGGCGAATTCATAACTTCCGGCACTTCATGGATTTTCCCGATGTTTTCGATTCAAAAAAAACACGGCGTGCGCCTTTCAATCATGCCGACCTGCAAAGCTCTATGCGCGTAACGGATGTGATCGTGAAAAAAGATGTAATGCTGCATTTTCCCTACCACTCATTCAATGGCATCATTGACCTTTTGCGGGAAGCGGCCATGGACCCGGATGTGATATCCATTAAAATAACCGCCTACCGGTTGGCGCCCAATTCCAAGGTCATCAATGCACTCGTTAATGCTGCGCGAAACGGGAAAAAAGTAGTGGTGATGCTTGAACTGAAGGCAAGATTTGATGAAGAGGCAAACCTGGAATGGAAAAAAATACTCGAAGAGGAAGAAGTGAAAGTGGTATTGGGCCGCCCAAAAATGAAGATACATGCCAAACTCTGCATCATTAAAAAAAGGAAAGGCAATAAAACCATCCAGTACGGTTTTGTAAGTACCGGCAACCTGAATGAAAAAACGGCGCGGGTGTACGGCGATCACTGCCTGCTCACATCCAACCGGCATGTTATGGCTGATATCAACCGCATATTCCGCTACCTGGAGAACCTGAAAACAGGTATCGAACACCTGGCTTCCTGCAAAACATTAATGGTTTGTCCGGTAAACATGCGCAAAGAACTGATGACACTAATAGACCGTGAGATCAAACATGCGAAAGCGGGGAAAGAAGCAAGAATTATCATCAAAGTAAACTCGCTCAGCGATGCGGTGCTTATTAAAAAACTGGACGAAGCAATATCTGCCGGCGTAGAGGTACGAATGATTGTAAGAGGTATTTTTTCGGCAATGACACACGGCAAAAAGAACAATGACAAAGTTAGCGCCATCAGTATCGTAGACGAATACCTGGAACATGCACGGGTTCTGATGTTCCATAACCTTGGCAAAGAAAAAATGTTCATTTCCAGCGCAGACTGGATGGTTCGCAATCTCGATCACCGGGTAGAAGCGGCTGTTCCCATTACCAGTACCGAGATCTGCGAGGAATTGAAGGAGATTATCCACATTCAATTAAGAGATAATGTAAAGGCAAGAATACTGGACGATGATTTATCCAACATCTATGTACCTTCCGCAGGTAAAAAACGGGTACGTTCGCAGATAGAAACGTATCATTACCTGTACCAGAAAAATATTGTGACAAGTGAGGTTAGCCGCCATTGATATCGGGAGTAATGCAGCCAGGTTACTGATCGCCGATGTTGCGCATGACAAAGAAGGGAGGCCCCAATTTAACAAACTCAACCTGGTGCGGGTACCTCTCCGCCTGGGTTTTGACGTTTTTGAAAAAGGCGAAATATCCAAAGAAAAAAGAGGCATGGTGTTACAAACCATGAAAGCGTATGGCCATCTGATTAACGCCTATGGTGTTAAAAACGTGATAGCCTGTGCCACCAGTGCCATGCGCGACGCTTCCAACAGCGCCGATCTTATCCGGAAAATAAAACTCGAAACAGGACTTGAAATAGAGATCATCAGCGGTGACCTGGAAGCATCCATCATCTACGAAAACCATATTGCCGAAAATATGGCTACTGACCACAGTTACCTCTACATTGATGTAGGGGGTGGCAGTACCGAACTTACTTTTTTTGCAGACGGCAAACTGGTTTTCAAACATTCATTCAATATCGGCACCATACGCTTGCTGAAAGACATGGTGGATGATAATAAATGGAACGAGATCAAGGATTTTCTGAAAAGCAAAATCAAAGACCACAAAAAAATAATCGCGATCGGGACGGGCGGTAATATAAACAAGGTGTTTTCACTTAGTAAGAAAAAAGACGGCAAGCCACTTGACCTCACTCTCCTCAAAGACTACTACAAAGAGATCTCCAGTTTTTCCCTCGAGGACCGCATGAACATTTACAAGCTACGCGAAGACCGCGCAGATGTGATTGTACCGGCCCTTCAGATATTCATCAACGTAATGCGATGGGCGGATGC
>JANPIE010000101.1:0-25832 GCA_031424835.1 Chitinophagaceae bacterium | reverse complement strand
CGTCAATCGTGAGACGTGAGACGTGAGACGTGAGACGTGAGACGTGAGACGTGAGACGTGAGACGTGAGACGTGAGTAAAACTAACGCACCAGGTGAACGATATTATATCTATTTTAGAAACTTTTCACTTCTCACCTTTCACTTCTCACACTGACGATTGACGTCTCACGACTGACGATTGACGATTGACGTCTCACGTCTCACGTCTCACGACTGTCGATTGACCTCCCCCGCCCCCACAAGGCGGCAATCGAAGATTTTTTCAAAATTTCTTTGCAGTTTTTCTGAAACTTCAGGCAGCGGGATATGGCTACCCAATTCTTTTTGGAGTGAGGTAACCTGCTTGCCTTGTATGCCGCAGGGAACGATGTGGTCAAAAAAGCCCAGGTCTGTGTTTACGTTAAAGGCGAATCCATGCATGGTGATCCATCGGCTGCATTTGATGCCCATGGCGCAGATCTTCCGTTCTTTTCCGGGTTGGTCAGGATCCATCCATACGCCTGTTTCCCCGGCACTGCGATCACCCTTCAACCCATACTCGGCCATCGTGAGAATGATCACTTCCTCCAGGCTGCGTAAATACCAGCTCAGATCGGTACGGAATTTTTCCAGGTCCAGTATGGGGTAGCCCACCAACTGCTCTGGCCCGTGAAACGTGATGTCACCGCCACGGTTGATATGAAAGTATTCAATACCCTTAGCGATCCTTTCCTCCCCGCCTATCAATATATGTGCATCCTTACCACTTTTACCGAGGGTATAAACGGGTTCATGTTCCACCAGCAATAAATAGTGTTGCGTAGGAAGTTCCATGGGTGAGCCATGGGCCAGAGAGGCATCCTGGCGGGCTCGAAATTTAATGTCGGTATTCTTTTTAAGTAATGTTTCCTGGTAGTCCCATACTTCTTTGTAACGTTTTCTTCCCAGGTTTTCGAACAGCACTTGTTGTTGCATGGGTAAAAATACGAGAAAGCGATTTGAGGTTCGGCGTTTGGGGTTTGGAATTTATTGTCGTTTTATGAAATTTCCTCAAAATGACCAACCCCAAACCCCAAACGCCAAACCCCAAACCATTTTGTATTTTCGCGCCATGCAGGATGAGCCCGACAATTTACCGGATGAGCAGGCGGAAACGCTCTATGAACGAAGAACATTTACCATCGATAAAGGCCAGGAGCCTTACCGGGTAGACAAATGGATACAGATGCATATGGAGGGTTCTACCAGAAGTAAGATCCAGCGGGGCATAGAATCCGGCTTTGTTACTGTAAACGGCAAGGTTGTAAAAAGCAATTACCGGATCAAACCAGGTGACGAGATTTTGCTGATGAGTCTTGTTAACCCGGAACACACCGTTCTTAAGCGTGAGAATATTCCGCTGGACATCGTTTACGAAGACGATACGGTTATGGTGCTGAATAAACCCGCCAATATGGTGGTTCATCCCGGCGTAGGTAATTTTACAGGAACCCTGCTGAACGGCATCGCTTACTACCTGGAACAGCAGAACCCCGGACTGGATGAAGAAACCCTCCCAAGATTTGGTCTCGTACACCGGATCGACAAGAATACCACCGGACTGATCGTACTGGCCAAAACATCCGACGCTGCGGCACATCTTGCCAAACAATTTTTCAACCATACAGTAAAAAGAAAATACAATGCACTTGTTTGGGGCGACATGGAGCAGGATGAAGGCACTGTAACCGGCCATATTGCCCGCCACCAGCAACACCGCAAGATGTTTGATGTATATCCCGAGGGCGAAACAGGTAAGCATGCCATCACACATTATAAAGTGCTGGAGCGTTTTCATTATGTAACACTGGTGGAATGCGTATTAGAAACAGGCCGCACGCACCAGATACGTGTGCACATGAAGCATATCGGTCATACCCTGTTCAATGACTGGGAATATGGCGGAGATAAAATTCTGAAAGGAACGGTTTACGCGCGATACAAACAATTCGTGGATAACTGCTTTGAGCTTTGCCCCCGCTGCGCGTTGCACGCACGTACACTTGGCTTTGTTCATCCTGTGACAAAAAAGGAAATGCTGTTTGAATCTCCACTACCCGTGGATATGACCGCCGTAATCGAAAAATGGAGAACCTATATTGGACAGAAGAGTTAAGAGTTATGAGTTATGAGATATGAGGTTAGTTAAATAATTATAAGTTATAACTCATAACTCTCAACTCATAACTTTCAACTCCCTAAACTATATTTGCTTACCCAAACCGACTATATGTCAACCATACGCACTGACTGGACACCGGAGGAAATTAAAGGACTGTACCATACTCCGCTGCTGGAACTTGTTTTCAATGCCGCTACCGTTCACAGGCAATACAATGATACCGCGGAAGTGCAGGTATGTACTTTACTGAGTATTAAAACCGGTGGCTGCAGCGAGGACTGCGCCTATTGTCCCCAGGCAGCCCGCTACAATACCGGAGTGGAAGTTCAACCCCTCATGAAGAAAGAGGAAGTGCTCTCCTATGCACTAAAAGCAAAGGAGGCGGGCAGTACCCGTTTTTGTATGGGTGCCGCATGGCGGGAAGTGAGGGATAACCGCGATTTTGACCGGGTACTGGATATGGTGAAAGGCGTAAATGAAATGGGTATGGAAGTATGCTGCACACTGGGTATGCTTTCTGCCGACCAGGCCAAAAAACTGGCTGATGCGGGTTTGTATGCCTATAACCATAACCTCGATACCAGCAAAGAACATTACGGAGAAATCATCAGCACCAGAACATACGACGACCGGTTGCAGACACTGGAAAATGTGCGCCAGGCAGGTGTAACCGTTTGCTGCGGCGGTATCATTGGGTTAGGTGAAACCCATGACGACCGCATTCAAATGCTGCATACGCTGGCTACTTTGCCCTCCCACCCGGAAAGCGTGCCCATCAACGCCCTGGTGGCCATTGCAGGTACTCCTTTGGAGAACAATACGAAGGTGGATGTATGGGATATGGTGCGCATGATAGCCACCGCCCGCATACTGATGCCCAAAACCATGGTGCGGCTAAGTGCAGGGCGTACAGAAATGAGCGTGGCGGAACAGGCACTATGTTTTATGGCCGGCGCCAACTCTATTTTTGCGGGTGACAAACTGCTTACTACACCCAACCCCTCCTTTGAAGAAGACAATGCTATGTTCCAGTTGCTGGGATTGACGCCCAGGAAAGCATTTAAGGAAGAAAAACAGTACCTGGCGGAAATGATGGAACAGAAGGAAACGTCCAAAGTGGTTGTGCGCGACCGCGATTTGGTGGGTTGATGTATGCCCTGTTAATGTAAACTGAAGAGCGCACCTGCATAGCCTATTCAGGCCGGAAGCTGATTACCCGCCCCTTCCCCGTTATCCGGTATACTTTCCAGGGAAACCTGTGGGGCATGGTAAACAGGTAGATAAATATAGAACGAAGCGCCCTCTCCCAATTTACTTTCGGCACTGATGTAACCGCCGTGGTTTTCTACAATCTTTTTAACCAGTGCCAAGCCTATCCCTGTTCCGGTATAACTCTGCTTGTCGTGAAGTCGTTGGAAAATAGTAAAAATCCTTTCCGCATACTGCTGATCAAAACCTACCCCGTTGTCTCTGAACACCAGTTCCACATAAGTTTCTTTGCGGTCGGGCACCGCATGCCGGCTGATCTCTTTACCGGTGAGCATACGCGCGCTGATGTTGATAACGGGCTTATTGGTTGAAAATTTTAACGAGTTACCGATAAGGTTAAAAAACAACTGGCTTAACTGCAACGGTATGCCATCAATTACCGGAAGCGGAACTGCGTTGATGGTGGCTTGTTTTTCAGCGATCAATAATTCAAGATCGGTTTCTATATTCACCAGTATGGCATTCATATCCACCTTCTGAAACTCTTCGCGTTTTTTAGAAAGCCTGCTGTAATTCAACACCGCATTGATCAGTTCCGCCATTCGTTTGGCCGCAGCGGTAATCTTTTCGAGGTATTGTGTAGAAGCACCGGCAGTTTCAAGGTCTTTCTGCGCCAACTGCGCAAAGGTCTGAATTTTCCGAAGGGGCTCCTGCAGGTCATGTGAGGCAACATAAGCAAATTGTTCCAGGTCCTGGTTTGACTTTATCAACTGGTCATTCAGCAGCCTTAGTTTTTCATTTGCCTCCATAATATCGGTGATCTCATGGCCCAGGATCAGCACTGCATAGATTTCACCATTCTGACGCAGCGGAATAAAGTAGTTTTCAAAATAGCCATTAACCACCCGCGATTTCACTACCGGGTTATGGATGTATTCACCTTTCAGCGAGCGCTGGATATCATAATAAGTGGGTGAATCTTTGGCCTGGGGAAATGCATCCGTATAATACTTCCCTATCACATCTGCTTTTGTTCGGTGGTATACCAATGCAAACTGGTTGTTGACCGTCGTAAAACGCATCTGAGTATCAAGCACGGCAATCACGTGTACGGATGAGTCGAGAATGGTTTCCACAAACTCGTTTTTCATCTGGAGCTCGCGGTTGGTTTCACGCAGCTCGTTTGTTCGCTCTATGACTTTCTGCTCCAGTTTCTGGTTGAACAGTAATATCTCCATGTTCTGCAGCTCAATCTGCATGAGCATATGGTTGAAAGCATCGGTTAGAAGTCCGAGTTCATCTTCGCTTGATTTAATGGCACGTACGGAATAATCAAATTTTTTTGAAACAATTCTTGCGGTTTCTGCCAGATTCAGTACCGGTTGCGTAATCGTTTTCTGCAATCTTCGTGTAATGATATAGGATACCAGGAAAGAAAAGCCGAAAACCAGCAAAGTGATGAACGCATACAATTCCAGGCGGTCATACATAGCATCCAGGTTGGAACGCAGGTATAATGTTCCTACACGGGCAGAACCCTGTACTACGGGTTCTATTCCCACCAGGTATCCATCAACAAAATCATAAGTTCCCGATGTAAACTTTGCGGGAGGGAATTCACTATCTGGAAAATTGGAGGGATATTTTGCAAACAGACGCCCCTCGTTATCATAAAGACAGGCTGCCACAATATTGGGTTCTGTTTTCAGCGCATCGAGTATTTCCGTTGCATCTTCCCTGCTATCAAAAGCCAGTGCGGCCGTGCTGTTGGCAGAAACAATTTTCGCAACTGTATATAGTTGCTTCTTGATACCCTGGCGAAAAGTAAAAAATTCATGTGCTACGAATGCCAGGCATGCCAATGCGAGGGCAGCTCCTGTTGCAAGCAGGATTACCCTCATCAGTTTGGTTTGTATAGGCGCGTCGCGTAACCTCATCGTTGATAATCGGGCGGATCAAAAATGGTGGCAATCCTGAGCAGTTTGGAACTGATTAACAGTTTTTCATCCCGCGCAGCGGCCGCATTTATTTCCAGTTTAATTTTATTATTCTCGGTGGCCAGACGTATCATGCCACCCAACCTTGTAAAATTCTTTGCATCACTTACCGTAAGCATACTTCTGCCCGACAGCGATGAGAGCAGGTCTTTCTGCTCCAGCAGCTTCGCGTTGATAAATAAAATATGGCAGCCCCTCACTTCTTTGGCTTCGCGGTAGCGTTTTACCATCAACGGATGCGTCGCTACTTTTTCCCCTGCAATGGTTTCATCCAGGTAGGCGCCAAAGGGGTCATCGCCCAAAATGCCAATTACAAAAGGACTGGAGGCAGAACCATGCGCAGCGGCGGGCCACTCTACAAACTGCGTAAAATTAAAAAGGAAAACAGCTTTGATCGTTGCTTCCCGCGTAACCTGTAACTGTGCATTCGCAGGCATAGAAATTATGATCAGGCAAATAAACGGGTACAGCAGGTATCTAACAAAGTACTTCTGAAGAAAATAATGATATCGTGCGCGGTTCTTCAAAATCGGCACGCAATTTTTGCATACATACTGCGGGGTATAGCAAGGGTACCAAACTCCGTATGCCTGTTTTGTAAAAGGTTTTGCCCCACCAAAGAGATCTCAAAAGGTTTCAGGTCCAGCGACATACGTGCATCCATCTCCACGTATCCTTTTACCCTTGCAGTGGCAAGGGTTTGGGGAAGGTAATCAAGGTACCTCGCGGTTACATCAAAATGCCATTTGCGACTGATGTCAAAAATGGAATGAAACATGAACTGGTTCTTCGCATCATTTCCAAGATAATCCGGGTTGAAATTGTGACCGGGTTTGGCATACAGGTTTTTCTCAAAGTAGGTATATCCCGCCCGCCATCTCCACTGATTACTTACCTTCCCGCTTCCTGATAATTCCACTCCCCAGGTGGTACCTTCCGAACCATTTTGTATCTGGTAGGTTAGCGTGCCGGGTAATGCCTCCACACTGTAAACATCGCCATAGACATTATAAAACGCAGCAACAGAAAAAGAGGTAAAGGCAGTGGGCTGTAAACGGTACCCCAGTTCATAGGCTACCAGGGTTTCGGAAACAAAATTGGGTCCCCCTGCAACACTGGCAACCGTGGGCGGCTGCGGTGTTACCGGAATGAAATAATCCACATCAAAACGACTGGCCGTACGAATTGCTCTTGATACGGCGCTCCATATCGTGCTTTTATTACGGAAGGTCCATGCCAGCCTAGCGCTGGGCTGCAGGTCGAAACCCGCATAGAAATGCTGCTGTACCTTTGTGCCCAGTGTTAACCTGAGGCTGTCAGTCAGTGTGATTTCATCCTGTATAAACCCACTGTATCGCACCAGGTCTTTTTTTGGTGGGAGAATACCCACTAACGGCGTTAGAAACTGCGCATGGTCTTTTGCAAGGCGATATGCTATGCCTGTAAGAAACCTGTGTTTTTTACGAACGGGGAAACTTAGCTGGAAATCCACATCGTAGGTTTTCATTTCGTCGGAGGCATTGGAGGGAATATCGTCCCTGAAATACCGGTCATAATAAACCTGCAGTGCCATACTGGACCGCGGAGAAAATGTATGCCTCCATCTGGCTAAAATATTCTGCCCATTGTTATCTGATGGAAACCCTTGTGTTCTGCGCCTGCCGTTGTAAAAATCTCCCTGCACAGTAAAATTATTCACGGGCGTACTACTCCAGTCAAGGCGGAAACCTGCCTGCGACATTCGCCAGGCGTCTGTATTGTCCTCTCCATTGGGACGAATAGTAGGCGCCCTGTCAAAATGCAAACCATATACACGGTAAAATAATTTGGGACCGATCCGTCCGCCATGTCTCACCTCGGCCATATCCTTTACAAATGTGCCTGCAGTGGCTGCTATATAAGTTCCCTGTGTATCCTGCGCTTTTTTGGTGATGATATTGATTACCCCGTTCACCGCATTGGCGCCCCATAGCGTTCCGCCCGGTCCGCTTATCACTTCAATGCGATCGATGTCTTCCAGTACAACGTTTTGCAGTTCCCATATTACGCCGCCAAACAGGGGTGTATAAATTGATCTGCCATCAATCATAACCAAAAGTTTATTCGCAAATATGGTATTGAAGCCCCGTGCGCTGATGATCCAGGCACTCGCGCTCAACTGCGCAACCTGCAGGTTGGTTAGCAATCTCAAAGCATCAGGAACATTTGTAGCGCCGGAGCGGTGTATGTCTGCACCACTAATAACCTGTACCGCTGATGCCACCTCCGTTAATTTCTGCGGCATGCGTGATACCGAGGTCACTTCTACGTTGATGAGTTCTTCCATAGATAAGCGCTTCAGTTCTGAAGCGGATAAAACTTTTACCTGCTGTGCATACAGCAGGCCCACGCACGATACAAAAAACGATAACAGCAATAAACGTAGGCTAACTCCGTCACGCGATAATCCGCTGCAACAAATGCGTACACTGCTTTTCATGCAGAAAATATTTTAGTGTTTGGCAACATCGGGGTTTATTAAAATGGTGGGGGACCCTTCCTAAACTAAATGTATTGTGTGACTGACAGTAAAAATAATACAAAAGAACACTGGTTGTAAATCTGTTCACTCAATATGCCATTATAAAATAAAATCAAAGAGACGGTTTCTCTGAAACCCTTATGGCTCTAAGGTGGCATGATTTTTTTGGAAAATTTTGCAAACTCTTTTATGCGTTCTATCTGGACAGGAAGTATCGGTTTCGGACTCGTTACCATTCCCATAAAACTTTACAGCGCCGTAGAAGACAGCGGGCTTGACCTGGATATGCTTGATAAAAAAGATCATGCTAATATCAAATTTATGCGGGTGAATGAAAACACTGGTAAAGAAGTGGCATGGGAGAATATAGTAAAGGGTTATGATTACAATGGTAAGTATGTGGTACTGGACGAGAAAGATTTTGAACAGGCAAGCCCCGAAAAAACTAAACGAATAGAGATCTTCCAGTTTGCAAAGGAATCAGAGATTGACAGCATCTATTTTGAGGCGCCCTATTTCGCAGAGCCAGATAAAAATGCGGCCAAACCCTACCGCTTATTAAAAGAAGTACTGGAAAAAACAGGAACCTGCGGGGTGGGTTCTTTTGTTATGCGCAACAAAGAAGGACTCGTACTAATCAAACCCTACGACGATATACTGGTGATAAACCGCATACGATATGAGCAGGAGATCAGGGATCACAAAGCCATAAAAATGCCCGCTAATACGGCCCCAAAACCTGCAGAGATGAAAATGGCTATGGAACTTATTAAACAAATGACAGCGCCATTTGATATTTCTGAATACAAGGATACATTTGCCAATGATCTTATGAAAATCATCAAAGCCAAAGCCAAAGGCGTAAAACCAAAAGCGGCACCCCTAAGGGTAGTACACAAACAGGGCACCGACCTGATGGAACAATTGAAAGCGAGTTTGGGCACCAAAAAGAAAAAAGCCTCATAGGGAGTATGGTCGTTTTCTACCTGTAGCTGCACGATATGACGGAAGCGAAGGCTTCACCATTGAGACACCAAGCGCACAGTGGTACACGGAGTTTTGGTCAAAGTATATGGAAATTAAAATGAGGACTCGCACCTCTTCTACCCCCTCTAATAGCCAATTATTAATTCTGAATTATTAATTATTAATTATTAATTATTAATTAGTACTTGCACTCCCTATTCCGACAACGACTCTATTCTCTGAAGTACCTTTTTTAATTCGATTCCCTTCCCAAGAACGGGTTTGAAAATATCACCAGTAGTTTTTAACCTGTCCTGGATAGTATAAATGCTGTGATCTTTCATTCGCAGTCCTTTCGTTACTTCATCCCAATAAAGCGGTGTTGATACTGTGGCACCGGGCTTCGGGCGAAGGGAATAAGGTGCGGCAATGGTTTGGGTGGATTTGTTCTGCAGATAGTCAAGGTAGATTTTCCCTTTTCGCTTTGACGGGCTTCTTTCAATGCTTGTGAATGACGGCAATTCATCGTGAACCATCTGCACAACCCATTGTGCCAGCATCCGCGATTGGTCATAGGTATACCTGGCGCCTAACGGTATATAAATATGCAACCCCGTAGAACCGGATGTTTTGCAATAGCTATCTACGCCTACACTATCCAATACATTTTTCACTACCAGCGCCGTCTCAATTACTTTATTAAATGTGTTGGTGTCGGGATCGAGGTCAATTACACACCAATCCGGCTTATCTACCCGGGGTACGCGGCTATGCCATGGGTTCATTTCAATACAACCCTGGGACGCCATGTACAACAAATCTGCTTCCGATCTGCAGATCAGGTAATTGGTAGGCTCTTTGCCTGCATCACTGGTATATGGAAACGTATCGATCCACTCAGGGGCATGTTCGCTAAGATTTTTATGAAAAAAATTTCCTTTTTCTATACCATCGGGGTGCCTGTTCATGGATTGCGGCCTGTCTTTCATATACGGCATAATATAGGGGGCGATGGCCGCATAATAATTCAGCAGGTCACGTTTCGTGATCTTTTCCTTGGGCCAATAGAGCTTGGTTAGGTTTGTGAGCTTCAGTGAATGGCCCTTTACAGTGATCGTCTCCTCCTTGTTACCTTCCGGTATTTTTTCGGCGGCAAGGGAACGTGACTTCCCGGTAGCCTGCGGCTTTTTCCGGGATGAGATTTTCTTAACGGTTTCTGTTTGCTTAACACTAACCGGCCTGGTTTTTCCAGCCAGTGATTTTTTCACAACAGGAGCTTTGACCACTTTTTCATTTTTTTCGGTGATGGCATTTTTATCCTCACGGAGT
The DNA here is from genome assembly GCA_031424835.1 of Chitinophagaceae bacterium. Classification (GTDB taxonomy): domain Bacteria; phylum Bacteroidota; class Bacteroidia; order Chitinophagales; family Chitinophagaceae; genus Sediminibacterium. The sequence continues at coordinate 15,669 of JANPIE010000101.1, read as the reverse complement.
CCGAGGAAAATGGGATGCCTTAACATGTTATCGCTTGTCCACTCCGTAAATTTCACCTCACACACCAATTGTGGCCTCAGCCATGTTACAGGAGAATTGGTTTTTGGTTTTTTTGCAAACGGACATTTTCCGGTAATAAGGGGCCTGAATATTTTATGAAGTTTTTCCAATAGCTGTTCACTAAACCCAGAACCGCTGTGCCCGATGTACTCCAATACATCTCCCTTATATTGACCTAGTATTACCGCTCCAAAATAGCTGCGGCTGTTTCGCGGACGGGTAAAACCGCAAATGATGGCCTCCATACGCTGGTCATTCTTGATCTTAAGCCATTCGCCGCTGCGATGTCCTATGGTATAGCTACTGTCTGCCTTCTTAGCCATCACTCCTTCCAGGCCATGCTCAACCGCAACAGAAAAAAAATCTTTCCCCGTCTCTGCAATATGGCTGCTGTAACGAATCACGGGATGATCCCGCGGGATAACGGACTGCAGTATGGATTTCCTGTCTGACAAAGGCAGTCCTTTCAGATTCCTTCCCTTGTACCAGGGTAAATCAAAAACATAATACGCGAATTGCGTATCCGCTCCCGCGTGGTTCTGCAAAAGCTGAAAGCTGGGTTTATCATTTTCGTCCAGTGCTACGATCTCTCCATCCAAAACCATTTCATCGGGTAACTCCTGAAGTGCCTGTACTACCGTGGGAAATTTTCGCTCAAATGAAAGCAGGTTACGGGAGTAAATACCAGTCTTGTTTTTTCTAACATAGGCAACCGCACGATATCCATCCCATTTGATCTCGTAGAGCCATTCGGGTCCATCAAAAGCCTCAGCTACACGGGTGGCCAGCATCGGCTTAAAAGGTTTGGGGAAAGAACTTTGAGGTGCCTGCTCCAACAATCCTTCCAGGTGTTCTATTTTCGTTTTTGATTTGCGGGCTTCAGGAACTTTTTTTTTACCCGCTATTGCATTTTTTGCCGCGGCTTTCTTCGGGGCGGCCTTCCTGACTGCAGTTTTTCTGGCTACAGGCTTTTTGCCTGGCGATTTTTTAGGGGAGGCAACACGCCCGGCTTTTTCTACCTGCTCCAGTGTTTTCCTGCTGACAACGGATTTGTCTGCAAGTGTGATATCCGATTTTGTGGCATGCCTGTCATTCAGTTTCATCAGCAGCCAGGCATTCTCTGCACCCATACCTGTTTTTACAAGCGCAAATTCCCCTTGCAGTTTTTTTCCATGCAACAAAATCTTTAACCGCTTCTTCTTCAGATCGGCGAGCAACTGCTTCTCGAATGATTTCTTCCCCTGGCCCTCAGGGTCCGCCGGCTCGTAAGTACCTTCATCCCAAACGATCACCGTTCCCGCTCCATAATTTCCTTCCGGTATCGTGCCTTCAAAATGACGGTAGTCGAAGGGATGGTCCTCTACCATCATTGCCAGCCGCTTAACATCAGGATCCAGCGATGGGCCCTTTGGCACTGCCCAGCTTTTCAATACGCCTTCCATTTCAAGACGGAAATCATAATGAAGATGCGAAGCGGCATGTTTCTGTACCACAAAACGCAGGTCGTCGCCTGTATTCCTGCCACCTTCCGGCTCAGTTGTTTTTGTGAAGCTTCTTTTTTTCCGGTAAAGACTAAGGCTCATAGTTGGGAGATGACAACCGGTCACATGGACTGGCTGTATTTAAAAATAAGTGGTTGGTCACCAGTAAGCGCCCAACCGTTCTTTCCCTCATTCTGCAATGCCGCGATGATCTTTTTGTTAAATGCGGGGAGGTCCTCCGGGTTGCGGCTGGTGATAAGGCCGCCATCCATCACCACTTCTTTATCTTCCCAAATTGCGCCTGCATTCTCCAGGTCGGTTTGTAAGGATGGAAAGGATGTAACATGGAGGCCTTCTAATCTGCCGGTTTCAATCAGTAATTGCGGGCCGTGACAAATAGCGGCAACGGGTTTACCGTTTTCGAAAAATTGATCAGCAAAAGCAACCGCCTCCCGGTTCATGCGCAATTTATCGGGATTCATTACGCCGCCGGGCAACAACAACGCATCATAGTCCTCTGCGCGGGCATCATCCAGGCATAGGTCCACCACTATTTCCATGCTCCAGTGATCATGATTCCATGCTTTTACTCTGTCTTTACCTGTTGAAATAACATGTACGATTGCCCCTGCATCTTGCAACGCTTTCCTGGGACCGGTAAGTTCCACCTCCTCAAAACCGTCCTCAGTGAGGATGGCCACTTTTTTCCCATGTATGTTTTTCATAGCGACAAATCTTTAGGTATTCTCCTTGGATAAGTCCAAAAAAACATGCCAGTATTAATGAATGAGCGCCAGTATCTTTTGCTGAATATAACGGACATTTTTAAGCGATGAAGCGGAAATGTTGTTGTTGAAATAAAGGTATACTCTCCGCACCTGCTCAAATTGAAGTATCTGTTTCAACACGGTATCAAGGTATTCATCGGTATAGCAGGATCGGTACAAATCCGGCACGCCATGAAAACGGAAATAAACTATCGGTGCGGTAACAACCACCGCATCTGCGATGGATGGGTGGCTTATACTGCAGAAACAAATCCCTTTTGCAGCGAGCGCTTGATACACCCCGGGCTGCCACCAGCTTGAATGCCTGAATTCCACCACGTTGGTAAATGCGGGTTCCAACTGTTCAAGAATAGCGGTTAGTCGTTCTTCTGTGAAACTGAACCCTGGAGGGAATTGGAAAAGAACAGCACCCAGTTTTTGCTGAAGACCATTGAGCATGAGATCATAAAACGCGGCAAGCAAATCTTTTGTACCGGTCATTTTTTTGTAATGAGTGATGGTCTGTGGTGCCTTGACAGAAATGACAAAATTATCCGGCGTCTCGCTCACCCATTTGTGCAGGGTGCTGATCTGTGGCGTACGGTAAAAACTGGTATTGGATTCAAACGAATTAAAATGTCCGCTGTAATAGTTAAGCCATTTGGAAGTGGCGAGTCCCTGCGGGTAGAATTCCGGCTTCCAGTCGCGGTAGGAGAACCCCGAACAGCCAATATACCAATCAACATTTATCTTTTGCATGCAATACACCCGGAAAAAAATTCCCATGCCCCATTTAGGATTATTCTATCACGGCATAGCCGCCCAAAATGGGAAATAAATTCAACAGTCAGTTTTTAGAAGAATGGCATTGCCCGGGGTGGAACGTTTTTTTCAGATTTAACAAAAACACTACTGTATGAAACTTCTCATTAAGAATATGGTAAGTAACCGCTGCATCATGGCCGTTAAGCAGTTGCTGAATGATCTCAGGATCGGCTATGTAGAGGTTCAACTGGGCGAGATTGAATTGAAAACAACCCTTGCACCCGCCAAGCAGGAACAACTGAAAGCGGCACTGATTGGAATAGGACTTGAAATGATATCGGATAAGAAAAGCATGCTTATTGAAAAGATCAAGAGTTCCATATTAGAACTGGTGCACTACACCGACGAGCCCGTTACCAAAAAATATTCCTGCTTCCTGAGCGAAAAACTAAAATACGATTACACGTATCTCTCCAATCTTTTCAAAAAATCAAAAGGAATCTGCATAGAAGATTATATCATAGCGCACAAAATTGAACGGGTTAAACAACTGCTCGTTTACAGCAATATGAACCTCACAGAAATTTCTTACCAGCTTAATTATAGCAGCGTGGGGCACCTATCTAACCAGTTCAAGAAAGTTACAGGTGTTACCACCCGTCATTTTAAGCAACTGGAGCATAAGAAATTCATTCCGCTTGAGGTGCTTTAGCCTTTATAAATTTTAACTTTAAAAGATAGTTCAGGCTATCTTTTTTTTGAAGTTGTGGAAAAAAATCCCCAAAATTCTGACAATAGAATGAATAGTTGGGGCATAGGATTTTCAAAACAGGAGTATGACTACCCGCAATATTGAGCTTCCTTTCTACGCCAAAACTAGTTTTATTTTGCTGCTGCTCGGCCTGCTGGGCGTAATGGTTTTTTATCTCCATGGTATCATATTTCCCGTATACTTTGCCTTACTGATCGCTTTGGTTTTACAACCCCTGGTCATGCGTTTTAAAGGATGGGGCATACCGCATGTATGGGCCATACTAATCGCCCTCTTTCTGGCACTCATCATTGTTTTTGGTATCATCTATTTTTTAGTGACTCAGGTCAGTTCATTTATGCGCGACTGGCCGCAACTGGAAAAAAATTTCCAGATTTACCTTTCCAATATCAACAAATGGCTGGCCGAGCATTTCCATGTAAAGCGGAATTTTCTGAATGAACAGGTTGACAAACTGAGTGGCGACAGTGACTCCATCGTTACCACTACGCTGTTCTCTATCACTGATATTATAAATAACCTGGTTCTAATCCCACTATATACCTTTCTCATACTTTATTACCGCAAACTCCTGATGAAATTCCTGCTTGACATTTGCGAAGTGGATCATGCGCAAAGGATATTCACTGTGATAGATGCATCAAAGCAGGTGATCAGCAGTTATATACTTGGACTTTTGATAGAAATGATTGTCGTTACCTGTCTGAATACACTGGGCCTGTGGCTCGTGGGTGCCAAATATATTCTGCTGATTGCCGTGATGGCCGCCGTACTTAACCTGATACCGTATATAGGAATGATCATTGCGGGAATCATCGGCGTATTGATAACGATGAGTTACACGCAGGATATCAGTGTGTCTATCGGGATCATCGGTGTACTGGTGATCGTACAGATCCTTGACAATAACCTGATCTTTCCGGCAATTGTGGGTGGAAAGGTAAAACTGAACTCTCTTTTTTCTGTGATAGCGGTGCTGCTGGGAGGGATGCTTGGCGGCATTGCCGGCATGTTCCTTTCATTGCCAACGCTTGCCATCATGAAAGTAACGTTTGATAAGATACCGCATCTTCAACCCTGGGGAATGGTATTGGGTGACGACATACCCGTCAAATATCTTTCCTGGAAACATATGGCCAAACTATGGAAGAAGCCCGGTGGACCCATCGTAATTGCGCCTCCCGCAGCAGACAATCCTCCGGCAACGCCAAAACAGGATAATCCATCCTGAGTGTTTTGGCGGTAAGCGCCAGTTCCTGATAAAGCAGCTTTAGCGTTGACAACTACGATTGCCCTTAATAAAACAGGGCTGGTACCAGTATGGGTGCCGGTAGTACGCGAAAGATTTTCCGATTTACCTGACCAGTTACCAATATGCTCACGCAAGAGGCGACTATCCAGGACTTTGGCAGCAATACATGCAGGTTGGCAGCCGGTTGCTGAATCTTCTGGATTCCCTGGTAATTGATTTTACCGGCACCACACGTTATCAATAGTACACTTCTGCCTCGTGTGAAACGCCATCATTTGCCAGGGGCAATTCGGTATCATTTATTTCGATGCCATCCAGTACCAGTTTCTTACGATCCCCGGCCTTAAAAAATTTGATCGAATAAGGAGTATCCATGAACCGGTAGCTGACAGCGAAATTCGTCCATGCCTGTGGTACCCGCGGCTCAAATGACAACGAGTTTCCTTTCTTCTTCAACCCGATAAACGTGTCGATGATCAACTGGTACATCCATCCCGCAGAACCTGTATACCAGGTCCAGCCACCTTTGCCTTTGTGTAAGGGTACCCCGTAAACATCCGCAGCAATCACATAAGGTTCTACTTTATAGGCGTTCATAGTTTCGGCATCGGAGCCATGGTTAATGGGATTGATGAGTTGGATAAGCTCCCACGCTTTCTCTGTATCACCCATCGCTGCAAAACCCATTACCAGCCAGATGGCAGCATGCGTATACTGGCCACCATTCTCGCGCACGCCCGGTACATACCCTTTGATATAACCCGGGTTGAGATTTGACTTGTCGAATGGCGGATCGAATAACTGGATGATGCCCGCATCTTTGTTAACCAGGTATTTATCTGCAGAAGCCATTGCGATCTTTATTCTTTCCGGTTCCCCTGCACCCGATAGCACCGACCAGCTCTGTGCAATGGAATCTATCTTGCATTCATCGTTTGAGGAGGAACCCAGCGGTGTTCCGTCATCAAAATATGCGCGGCGATACCACTCGCCATCCCATGCGTTATCATTGATATTTATTTTCAATGTTTCTGCCGCAGAATTTATTTTTTGAACCAATTCCGCATCACTCTTTATAGCCGCCACTGCCTCAAATTGCCGCAGAATTGTATACAGGAAAAATGCGAGCCATACACTCTCACCCTTGCCATGCTCTCCCACTTTGTCCATACCATCGTTCCAGTCGCCCGAGCCCATCAGTGGCAGTCCGTGTTCGCCAAAACGCAGTCCATGTTCCACTGCGCGTACACAATGTTCATACAGCGTAGCGGTTTCATCGGACCGTATCGGAAGATCATAATAAGATTCCTCACCCGAATTCAATGGCCGCCCTTCAATAAAATTGATCACGGTATCAAGTATGGCTGCATCACCCGTTGTGTGTACATACCTCGCCGTTACAAACGGCAGCCACAAATAATCATCTGAACAGGTGGTACGTACGCCCCTGCCCATGGGAGGGTGCCACCAGTGTTGCACATCACCTTCCCTGAATTGTCTTGACGCGCAGAGTATAATTTGCTCCCGTACAATTTCAGGATGCGCATGCATCAGTGAAAGCGTATCCTGCAACTGGTCACGGAAACCAAATGCGCCGCCGGACTGATAGAACCCACTTCTGGCCCAGATGCGGCAAGCCAGTGTCTGGTAATTGAGCCAGCCGTTGGTTAATATATTCAATGCTGGATCCGGGGTATATACCTGCACTGCGCCCAGCATACGGTTCCAGTGCACATGTACCCGCTGGAAGGCATCTGCAGCAGATGCGGGGTCACGGTATTTTTTTACCAGGTCCTCGGCATGAGCCACATCCCTTCCGGTGCCCAAATGAAAAATTATTTCGCGTTCCTCTTCCTCTGCAAGGTCAAACGTTACCTGGATGGCGGCGCATGGATCAAGACCCGCACCCGTTCTGCCCGAAAGCCTGGCCCGGTTCATACCATTTGGATTTTGCAGCGTACCATTCCGGCCAATGAATTCATTCCTGTCAGCGGTATAGCCCCGGTTGGTTTCATCCACATCAAAAAATGCTATGCGGCTCTCAAATTCTTTGTTATAGTGATTGCGCGCAAAAATGGCACCGGTTACCGGATTGATTTCTGTAATCACATGCATCTGGTTACGGAAACGGAGGTCACCCAAAACCCACTCCATATAACCGGTTGCAGAAAGCCTTCGCTGTCTTCCTGAAATATTGTGCAGCCGGATAACAATAAACTTGATGGCATCCTCTATGTCTACATAAATACATACTTCCGAATGGATGCCGTCTTCACTGTATTCAAAAATGCTGTAACCAAAACCATGTCTGGTAATATATGCGGATTTGCCCCGCTGCGGCAAAGGTGTAGGCGACCAAAAACGCCCGCTCTCCTCATCACGCAGGTAAAATGCCTCGCCCGCGGTATCGGATACAGGATCATTGTTCCAGGGTGTGAGCCTCAATGAATGGGCATTCTCTATCCAGGTATATGACTGCCCGTTCTCAGATATCACCGTACCAAAATGAGGGTTGGCAATTACGTTCACCCAGGGTGCAGGTGTTCTTTGCGTGGGTGTGGTGGTGATCACATATTCTTTTCCGTCCGGTGTAAACCCACCCAGCCCGTTGAAGAACACCAGGTCCTTGCGCATGGCCACCTGCGTTGGCACGGTTGCATAAAATTTTGATGGACTGAAATACGGAATCACTCCCTTCAGTTTACTCCTGCGATTCATTTGCTCTTCCAACGAACCCAGTCTGTCTGAAATCACAACCCTGGCTACGCTCTGGAACAGAATCCTGTCTTCATTGGAGATTTGATCTGCAGATCGGATAAAGATTCCTCCCGGCTGATCGGCAACACTGGCTGAAATACCCGGTGCCACTATGCCCAGCAATTGGTTCTGCAATGTCTGCCTGTAACCACCATGGTCCTCGTTCCAGATGACCAGGTCAACAAGCAACCCTTTTAAGCGCCAGTATGCATGGGCCTGTATCAGTTGTTTGGCCAGTTCTATATTGGCGCCGTCCTCTATCTGCAGTAAAACGATGGGCAGATCACCGGAAATGGCATAACCCCAGAGTCCTGACTGACCCCTCAGGTTTTTTATGGTGATAGCCGGATCGGCCCGAAGCGATGGATTGACAAATATGATTGACGCTGCCAGCCGTCCATACATCTGTGCGTCTGTTTCGGTAGCATCTATCTGGCGAAGAATTACCTGGCTATGCGTCCACGCAAGTTCAAATGCCCGGTTCGCCATATGCCGGTCCTGGTATTTTTCTACCAGTGCATTACAAATTTCTTTTGTCTCACCTATACCAAATACCAGGTCTATGGTAGCCGAAGCCTGTGGTTCTATACTGATGCGGTATTGAATGGCCATTACCGGATCCAGCACAAAACCCTGTGTATCGGATAAAGGCTCTTTCTGCTGTAAAGCACGCGGGCCGTGAATGGTATTGCCGCGCCCTATAAATAACCCCCTGTCCGTTTCGTAGGAAATATGATTTACTTCTGCATGATGCACTTTCATTAAATGAAACATATAGGGCATCTGTGCATCGGCCGATCGTGGCCTTCTTGAACAGAGAATGGTATTTCGCTGCGGCAGTATCTCTGTCTGCACAAAAAGATTACTGAAAGCAGGATGTGAAGCATCGCCCATGGGCGTAGTAAGTACCACTTCACCATAACTCGTTACCTCTATAAATCTTTTCTTACGGGATCTGTTGGTGATATGTACCCTTCTTAACTCTACATCATCTTCGGGTGATACCACAATCTCGGTATGCGTTTCCAATCCATGATCACGACGGCGGAACTCCGCACGCCCCTGTGAAAATACCGCTTCATAATTTTCACCGGTCTGCAAAGTGGGTTGGTGTGATGTTGACCATAAGGCATTTGTTTCAAGATCACGTAAAAAGCAAAACGTTCCCCAGTTATCAGTAGTGCTGTCTTCGCGCCAGCGTGTAACGGCAATATCTTTCCAGCGACTGTAGCCGCCACCTGCATTGGTCACCATCACATTGTACCGGCCATTGGATAACAACTGTACTTCTGGCACATCTGTCTGTGAAGTGCTGATTACCCGCATAGGTGTATCTATATCCGGTAATGCACTGGCATCGGCCACGTGTATGCCGGGGGAGTAGAAAGTAGTGATACGTGGTATCCTTTCCTGCAGCAGCAACAGGGTTGACTTGAATTGTGTTTCAGATTCAAATCGCTTTTGCATAGGTTTATCGAGCAGGCAATACGAGAGGGAAAGAAAACTCATCCCCTGGTGATGCGCCATAAAGGAACGCACGATGGCATTGGTTTGTCTTCGGGGTAAACGCGAGGGCGTATAGTCTATGGCTTCATAAAAACCATATCGCCCCTGGAAACCATCTTCATGCATTTGCTTCATGTTGCGCGTGGCTTTTTCTGCGTCTACCATCAGCGCCATCACACTTGCATAGGGAGCTATCACCAGGTCCTCACCCAATCCACGTTTGAAGCCGGTACCGGGCACACCAAATGCGCGGTACTGGTAGTTGAGGTTAGCATCTACCAGGTTATATCCCGATTCGGAAATACCCCAGGGCACTCCGCGCTTGCGCCCGTATTCCACCTGTTTATGAACGATGGCTTTGGCAGTTTCATCCAATAATGTGTTTTCATAAGAAGGCATGACAAGAAATGGCATCAGGTATTCAAACATGGACCCGCTCCACGAAAGAAGCAGTGGTGTGGTACCCACACTGGTCAGTTGTCGTCCTAATGCAAACCAACTTTCCTGCGGTAACTTTCCCTGGGCTATGGCTGTAAAGGTGGTGAGCCTGGCTTCAGAAGCCATAAGGTCATAAAAACTCTGGTCACGCTTGTGTTCCTCAATATTATAACCGATTGATAAAAGGTGTTGTGACCTGTCATAAAGGAAATCATAGTCTACATTCGACAGGTCCATACATTCCTGCGAAAGACGCTCTGTCATAAGCAGGAACTCCTTCGCCCTTTGGCTTCCCTGTACGATCAATACCCGGAACTGATCAAGCCATGCATTCTCTTCAGCAGTGTTGCTATCCTTGTAATAAGTATTGATATTAGGTAAAAGATATTGTTCAATCCTGGCCAGCTCCATGAAACTCGGCATCTCTGCTACAAGTGAGAATGCGTTGGTGAATTTTTCCGGAACGGGAATCAATAACCAGGGAAGATATCCTGAGAGTTCCTGTACAACGCTGTTAACGTGTTCGGTTAACTTCTGGGTCCATTCATGGATCTCTGTTTCAGGCTCCGCATTCAGGCGGGCTATCATTCCATGCGCCTCCCCGTGAATCTTATCGATCATGAATTTAAATGCGATCAGTCCTTTCGGCTTTGATGCACAACATTGTATCAGCTCTTCCAAAAACGCGTCCGTTTCTGCATGGCCGCCGGATTTTTCATTGAGTACAGCGGCAGTATCGCGAATACCCTGAAAAATATCGGCGGGTATGATCTTATCATGCTGCATCATCAGCAGCGCCTGCTTAAGGGTTACCAGGTGACCCACCAGGTTGCCGCTGTCAACGGTGGAAATATACCTGGGATGTAGTGGCTTGAGTGATTCTGTATCATACCAGTTATACAAATGTCCGCGGTATTTCTCCATACCCTGCATGGTGCTAAGGGTATTGGTAGTGCGCTCTATAAATTGCGAGGCGGTTATATAACGGAAATCATAGGCGGTAAGACCTGACAAAAGTGACAACCCGATGTTTGTGGGGGATGTGCGGTGAGCGATGCGTTCTACAGGCTGTTCCTGGTAATTATCCGGCGGAAGCCAGTTGTCTTCTTCACCTACAAATGTTTCAAAAAAATACCAGATTTTTCTGGATAACGTGAACAGGAAAGCCGATTCTGTTCCTGACAGGGCCGCACCCTGTTTGTGCATAGGCAGGCTTATCCACCAGGAAAAAAACGGAGCCAGCGCCCATATGATCAGCACAGGCAGCGCAGAAAATAAGCGCATGGGGTGATGGGCAGTTACATACAAAAATATCGCGGCCGCTATCACAGGCACAAACCACATAGACAGATATGCCCTCCCCAGGCTGTCCTCATCTTTATGTGTTGTAAAAGGGTTCCATTCCAGCAATTTTTTCCTTGAAACAAGCATACGCCATCCGGTACGAAGTATGGCGTCGATATTCATGATGGCCTCGTAGGGAAGAAAAATAAAATCCAGGCAGTACTGCGCAAAATTGCTGACGGCTGCCCTAAGGGCATACAATGCATGCGGCACAAACAATACATCTTTGGGCTTGCGAATAATATCCCATACCAGTATGATCAGTGCCGGAAGTATTTTGATCATGATCACCACAAGCGTCCAAAACCAGGGCGCATCGGCATAGAGCCATCCATACAAAAGCAATAACAATAAAGCCAGTGGTACCAGCGAGCGCCGGAGATTGTCAAATATCTTCCACACGGAAAGTATGGAGATGGGATTGCGATGAAACTTCCTGTCCTGCCCCGGCACAAATGGCAGTATCCATTGGGCTATCTGCCAGTCGCCACGTATCCAGCGATGACGTCGTTGCACGTCGGCATGGTGCGAAGAAGGATATTCTTCATACAACTGAATATCGCTGACGAGGCCCGCGCGGGCATAACATCCTTCCAGCAGATCATGACTCAATATCCTGTTATCAGGGAACCTGTTATTCAGTGCCAGTTCAAATGCGTCTATATCGTAAATACCCTTTCCAATAAATGATCCTTCGCTAAAAAGATCCTGGTATACATCTGAAATAGCGCGTGTATAGGGATCTGTACCCGGTTCATTCCCGTGCAATCGCGCATACAGCGAGCTGCCATCCATCGGCAGGCTGTTGGATACGCGGGGTTGCAGTATGGTATAGCCGTGAACAACGCGCTGCTTTTTTTCAGAATACAGGGCGTGGTTTAAGGGATGGGCGAGTGTGCCCACAAGCTTCCATGCAGCATCGCGCGGCAGTTGGGTATCGGTATCCAGCGTTATCACAAATTTCGCCTTCCGGTAAACATCTTCTTCACCAACTATCAGGGAAAAGTTTTCTCTCCCATGGCCGCGGAGCAAGCCATTCATGTCTGCCAGCTTTCCTCTTTTACGTTCATAGCCCATCCATACACCATCGCGCGGGTTCCATTTGCGGGGGCGGTGAAAAAGAAAAAAAGTATCATTACGTTTTCTACCGTACTTCCTGTTCAGTTCGATTATCCGCTCCTTTGCTTCCAGCAATAACGAATCATCTCCGGGCATTTCCTGCTGGGCGGCGTCTTTGAAATCAGTGAGCAGGGCGAATGAAAGATTTGCATCACGGTTGGCCAGAAAACGCACCTCCAGTCCCTCAGCCAGTTTATCGATATCCTGTATGGAACTGAGCATGGTGGGTATTACAACAATGGAGGCATACTCTTCCGGTATCCCCTTTGAAAAATCCATTCGCTGTAGCAGAAAAGGGCGAACCATTTGTGTGACAAGCCAGTTGGTGATCGTTAGTGCAAGCTGGCTGGTAGCCAGCACAATCATCAGCAGTGTAATGCCTTCATACCATTCGAGGGGCCCTCCATCGTACACACGTCGCCACATGGGCCAGCTGAATAATGCTGTGAACAATGCTATAGAACCCAGGTAACCTAGTAAAGGGATCCTGTTAAACTGTTTACGCAACACCTCACCTATCGAAGGTTTCATGGCAGCATAACGTTCCACTTCCTTTACCCCCTTGTCAACCAGGTAATAGCCAACATGCCCTTTGGCCAAATGATCTTCTTTTTTTTCACTGCTTTCTTCAGCGAGGCGAACAGCATAGGCGGCAATATCTTTTTCCGACATTCCGCTCGACTTGGCAATCTTCTCCACCGCATGGCGGTAATGGTCACGGGTGAAAAAATCCATTTTCCTATAAACACCTGCCGGATCTGTTGCCAGCGTTTTTTCAACGATACTGGTTGCCTCCACAAAATCGCGCCAGTCATTACTGCTTAAAAAGCGAAGACTACTGATGCTGTTGCTGATGGATATCTGGTCGGCCGCCTGTTTCTGGTTTTCCTGGTTTACCAGTTCTGCACTGGTAGTGCCGTTATCCGAAAGTGTTTGCTCTATCCATGTCAGGGGTAATGAAAGCGCCGAACCTTTGCCATGGAGTTTCCTGGTTAATTCTGCAACAAATGAACTCACCATAGGTGGGTTTGACCTTGCCATATCGGCGATAACCAGTATCAGTTGCTTGGGATCTTCTTCAGCTATCCTGATCATTTCATCAGCCCAGTAATTAGCGAGGTTTTTATAGGTGATATCTATGGCCACCTGCACCGCCAGTCGCCGCAGGTTTTCAATCAATGCGAGTCTTAACATGATGGGCACCGCCCATAATTCGCCAATCTTTAAAAAAGTAACGGTTTGGTACGCTTCCACAAAACCGGTAAGGCTCTTCAGATCTACGCGTCCATCACTGTGTGAAATGATCTCCACAGCAATATCATACACACGTGGCAGCCCCGCAGAAGCGCCTTTCTGCAATTGCGGAAGTCCCCTGCTATATCCCTTGGGTAAATGTTTTTTTCCTGTGTATATCTGTTCTTCAATCAGGTAAAAATTATCAAGCATCCATTCGCCGGCGGGTACAATGCGATGGTTGGCTTTTACAGATTCTGTAAGTAGATGCTGCACTTCCAATAGGGCCGCTTCGTTTTCTGCAAGGCGTTTGAGTAACTGTTCGGAAGGCTGTGCAGAAATGAGTGTGTGGTTGCGTGCGAGTTTTCTTGCATACACTTCTATCTGTGCGGCGCTGAATAGTTCACCCCGGAGTGGCGGGCGTTCATTTGTATATTTTTCAACCAGGCTGCTGCTGGTAAAAGGTCGGATGATACTTTTCGTTAAACCTGAAATCGCCTTAGGAAGCATTTCCAAAATATCGTTAGGTTCACCTTTCCCCTGGAATCCCTTCATAATGTTTTGACTATTTCTCTTTGATTAATTTTAAAAACCTTTCGCACGGCACCGGGGCAATTAATCTTCCCTTACCAGTGCGCCGGCCTGCCGTATCTCTGTGGGAAGGCACTCAACGCCTATGTAGTTACCGCTGCATTGCAATGCGGCCTTCTGGATAAAATTTTTCAGCTCCCGGATATTGTCGTGCCATGCGTACTGTTTAAGCACAGTCAATGCCTCGGGCGCTATTCCCTTGATATGCGTTCCATGTGCATCATTATTCATCTTCAGAAAATGATTGACCAGTTCAGGTATTTCCTCCCTGCGATCCCGCAACGGCGGAATGGAAATGGTAAAATCATTCAACCGGTGATAGAGTTCTTCATTCAGCTCGGCCTTACGCGTTGCATCCCACAACTGCGTACTGCTGGCCACAAACAAGCGGATATCCATGGCAATTTCCTGTTCGCCCCCCTCTCTTGTCCATGCCCGCTGCCGCATACTTTTCAGCAATCTTGCCTGTATATCATTGGGAAGTGATTGAGGATCCGCAATAAGCAATGTTCCTCCATTGGCCTGGTCCAGTATTCCTTTTTCCTCCTCCTGGTTGCCTGCCCCGCATGTTCCAAACAACGCTGCAGCCGCATTCTTACGGGAAATGGCAGAGGGATTCATCAGCACAAAGGGAAGGTGGCTGCGCTTACTGAGTTTGTGTATCTCATGGGCAACGGAACGTTTACCGGACCCATCTTCGCCATAGATGATCACGTTATGCTGTGTAGGAGCCACCAGGTGTACCTGCCTGAATAACTTCCGGGAGAGTTCACTATTGCCCCAGTAGTAATATTCCTTTACGTCTTTTTCATTGAAATAGCCCGATGCAGTGGAGGAGCCTCTTTTCCTGCTGTCAAGTGCATCCTGTACAGTCAACAACATCTGCTCGGGCAACAAAGGTTTCATTACATAATCGAATGCACCCTGCCGAAGCGCTATAGCAGATATCTTGATATCCGAAAACCCTGTGATGATAATCACCGGAAGATTGGGATACAATTCTTTTGCCCGGTTAAGGATGGTAATTCCATCAATATCCCCCAGGTCCAGATCGCTTATCAGCAAATCGGGCTCTGCATATTCCAACTGGTCGATGGCCTGCTGCCCCGTATGGATCACCTTTACATCATAACCCTTACGCGTTAAAAAACGGTTTAACAGGAAGCATAGATCCTTATCATCATCAACAATTAGAATTTTTTGCATAGGGGTCGCTTAAACCAAAACAGGCTTTGGGTACTTAATAACTAAAAATCTTATACCCTCCTTAACATTCATACAGAGGCTGGAAACCATTGAAACCCAGCTTGGTAAAGCCGCGAAAAGACTCTTCAAAACGCCCGGCATTGCTTTGTGTAGAATATATTCCCCATATGCCTGTCAGGCTTTGAACTGGACGCGCGGCGTGATGCTAAAAAGTGAACAATAAAACGGATGTCCTTCTTCAATGGTCTGAGATTTTTATACGCTTCACCACCAACCCATACGTATGAAAAAAACTAAAAGCAAAACAGGTTTTAACTACCGGTTCGAAAAATGGTCAGGCACCATCACCCGTGCAACGGGCAGCCCCGCAGCGGTTAT
>JANPIE010000100.1:0-4559 GCA_031424835.1 Chitinophagaceae bacterium | reverse complement strand
GGGCTCTTTGGTGCACCATACCAAAAAATATTACCCCTACGCCCCCACCACAGGGCCACGGAGCGCACGGAGTTAAACAGAATGATCTACATGCTAATCTGGGTGCGGCTTTGCGTGCCTTTTACCCAATCCTACATCAGATAACTAAGTCATTCTTAAGTGTATTAGTGTAATGGTACACTACAAATGTATTCAATCAATTGAGATTTCCCAATTTATTCAGGAAGATTTTCTAATTTTGATACAATGCAACGCTGCACTCCCTGTGGCGTTGTATTTTTTTTGACTCTTGTAAACGAGAAAGACTATGAGTGACGCAAATATGTATGTTACAAAAGAGACATTTGAAAAACTGCGGGAAGAACTTCACCGCATGAAAGCCATAGACCGGCCGGCTTCTTCGCGGGCCATTGCAGAGGCGCGGGAGAAAGGTGACCTGAAGGAAAATGCGGAATACGATGCAGCCAAAGAGGCGCAGGGAATGCTCGAAGCCAAGATCAAACAACTGGAGGGTGCCATCGCCAACGCCAAAATAGTAGATACCAATTCTATTGATACCAGTAAGGTTACGATACTTACCAAAGTGACCATTACCAACCTGGCTACAAAGAAGACCGTCACTTACCAGATCGTAGGAGAAAAAGAAGCCGATCTTAAATTGGGTAAAATTTCCGCAGGTTCACCCATCGGTAAGGGACTGATGGGAAAGGTTCGCGGAGAGGTAGCCGAGGTGCAGGCACCCAATGGGATATTGAAATTTAAAATCGAAGAAATTACTGTGTAATTTTGGAATTGGGAAAATGTGAGATAGGGAAATCGGATGTATATGGCAACCTCCCAATCTCCCAATCTCTCAAGCCCAGAATTTCCCAATCCCCATGACCATTTTCTCAAAGATCATCGCCGGCGAAATTCCTTCATATAGGATCGCGGAATCTGATAAATTCTTCGCGTTCCTGGATATATTTCCTCTCGTGAAAGGCCATGTGCTGGTTGTTCCGAAAACCGAGGTTGATAACCTGTTTGATGTACCCGCCGAATACCTTGCTGAGTTTTTTGCTTTCGCTACACCCATAGCCAAAGCGATAGAAAAAAGTTTTGATTGTAACCGCTGTGGTATTAGTGTAATGGGCCTGGAAGTGCCGCATGCACATATCCATCTTATCCCCATCAACAGCGCAGACGACCTTAATTTTACGCGCCCTAAATTAAAATTATCACCGGAAGAATTGAAAGAAGTGCAGGAGAAAATCGTTAGCGAGTTAGGGGAGTTATGAATTATGAATTATGAGTTGAGAGTTATGAGTTGAGTTGATAGCAACTCATAACTCATAACTCTCAACTCTTAACTCTCAACTCCCTAACTATTTCCTTATTCTCTGCGGATTCTTACTGATAAACTCCTCCCATCCCTTAATGCCTTTTGGTATTTTGCCGAGAGGGGAAGAGGTCTGGTAATGGTGACATAGGGCCACCGCAAGGGCATCCGTTGCGTCGAAGTATTGGGGCTTCTCTTCGATGTTGAGTACACGCTGCAGCATTTTCCATACCTGGTCCTTATCTGCATTGCCGTTTCCCGTTATGGATTGCTTTACTTTTTTAGGTGAATATTCCGTTACGATCATTTTGGCCTGCATAGCCGCGGCAATGGCCACACCCTGTGCCCTTCCCAGCTTAAGCATACTCTGAACGTTCTTGCCAAAGAACGGTGCCTCAATGGCGAAAGTGGAGGGCTGGTACAGTTTGATGAGTTCGCATACTTTTGAATGGATCATATCGAGCCGGGCGTAGATGTCTTTTTCTTTGGTCAGTTTCAATACATCCATCAATATTACCTGGGGTATATTGTTTTGAATGCGCAGCAGTGCAAAACCCATCAACTGCGTACCCGGATCAATGCCTAAAATGATCTCTGCTTTCATCTCTGGTGAAAATACACAAAAACCCCTTGCGAGCGCAGCGAAGCAACCTGTGTCTTATCGTTCGTGCAACCAATCGAAACAAAAGTTTTCTGCGTATGCCCGCTAGCCTGAAAAAAAACGCTGCCTGCCGTAGCCTGCAACGCGTACCCCCATGTCCCATAGTTAAGTCCGCCAATCGAAACACAAGTTCTCTGCGTATGCACGCTAGCCTGAAAACAAACGCTAACTGCCCTGCCGGTATACATCTCACCCGCCTCTAACCGTCCACCATTCCCCCAATAACAACACACTGGAATGATTTTTTTGCAAAATAGTGTTCATCAACCCTTCTATGCACGACTTTTCTATCTCGACCCGAAGGCCGTTCTTTGTACCGGTCAAAAAACTGCTCCTGAGTAAGAAGTTTAAAATATTCCTTAATTTTTTTGTGGGTCCGGGCATATTTATATGGTTGTCCTGGTCCATTTACCGCCAGATCCAGCAACAGGCCGATGTGCACCAGTCATGGGCATTTATCCAGGCCGCGTTCACCGGTCCCCAGGCCTGGAAGTTTTTTATCGTGGTGATACTGATGATGGCCAACTGGGGTATTGAAGCCCGAAAATGGCAACTGCTCATTACCCATATACAGCCTGTTTCTTTCGCCAGGTCATGCCGTGCAGTTCTTTCCGGTCAGGCACTTGCCTTTAACACACCCAACCGCCTGGGCGAATCCGCCGGTCGGGCCGTTTTTCTTGAGGAAGGTAATAGGTTGCGCGGCATTGTTCTGTCTATTGTAGGCAGTATGAGCCAGATCATTGTGACTTTTGTAATGGGACTGCTGGCGCTGCTTTATCTGCGTTTTGATATTCTTGGACTGACGGGTCAGTTGGCGGGGCTCACTCCTTTCTGGTACAACACGTTTATACTGGCCATCACCATAGGAAGCGGCCTGTTTGTGCTGTTGTATTACCGGTTATCCTGGGTGATCAAAAGAGTTGAGAAAATCCCTTTTGTAGCAAAGCACCGTTTCTTTATCCAGCAACTGGAAAATTTCCACTGGAAAGAATTAACAAGAATTTTATTCCTTTCTGGTAGCCGGTACGTTGTATTTCTGGTACAGTATGTGTTATTATTGCAGGTGTTCGAAGTAGAGGTGTCTGTGATGGACGCTGTTTGTATGGTAAGTGTAATGTTTCTTGTCATGGCCATCGTTCCAACGATAGCCCTGGCTGAACTGGGTTTCCGCGGTAAGATAAGTTTGCAGTTGTTTGGTTTGTTAAGCAACAATACCATAGGCATCGTAGCAACAGCCGCAGGGATCTGGATAATTAACCTCATCGTACCAGCAATAGCGGGCAGTTTATTTATCCTGGGTGTGCGATTGTTCAGAAATAAAAAGGAGTGACGTTACGTGAAAAAAATTATACTGGTCTTTTTAACCGTTCTGGGTTTAAGCTGGCGGCCCATAGAGGCGGGCGATGAGTTTTGCGGTCTGCGCAACCATGCTTTCGGCCAGGGTGAGAACATTACCTTCAACGTATTTTATTCGGTAGTGGGTCTGTATGTGAATGCAGGCTCCGCTAATTTTACGGTTACCCCCGAGCATCTCAATAACCGCCCGGTTTACCATGTAGTAGGTACCGGTAGTTCCAATCCGAGCTACGACTGGATCTTCAAAGTGCGTGATCGTTACGAAACCTATATCGATACACTGAGCATGCAGCCATTGAAATTCATTCGCGACATCAATGAAGGGGGTTTTAAAAAATACGAGAACGTAACGTTTAATAACCAGGCCAATACAGCAGTAACCACCAATGGCGTTTTCAAAGTGCCCAACTGTGTGCAGGATGTTTTAAGTTCCATTTATTATGCAAGAAATATAGACTTCAGTAAATATTCTGCAGGTGATAAAATTCCTTTTACAATGTTCCTTGATAATGAGGTGTACAACCTTTATATCAAATACATGGGTAAGGAAACCATTAAGACCAAATACGGGAAGTTTCGCGCCATTAAATTCAAACCCCTGCTGGTAAAAGGTACCCTGTTTGAAGGCGGCGAAAAAATGACCGTTTGGGTGAGTGATGATATGAATCATATACCACTGCGTATAGAAAGTCCGATAGTGGTGGGAAGTGTCAAAGTGGATATGATGCAGTACAGGAACCTGCGCCACCCGTTAAGTTCTATGATCAGCTTCCGCTAAGGGAGGGAATGTTGAATAAAGGATTAGGTTGAATAGTCTCAATTACATCTGCAATACCCGCTACCGATTTTTTGTATACCCGCTCAGAACCATTATTGGCTGCCACAAATGTCTTAACGCCTCCGTGTAGCTCTGTGGTGCACAGAGGGATCTACAAGCTAATCTGGGTGCGACTTTGCGTGCATAATCCTATGTCGAATACCGAACAAGGAACGCTGAAGGGAGAAAGTTCACTCTGCGTAAACTTGCCATCCTCCTGTGCTCTGGGGTTGGAGCGATCAAACAAGATTGATCAGCCTCATGATTGAAAACGGAGGTTTCGCAGAGGCTTCATTCTTTACGCCAGAGCCGGTAATCATTTTTCATGATCCGGTTCAGCTCGGAATGCGTGTAGGCATACCGGCAAATAAATACAATGATCATGGTGGCCAGCGCTAGTCCGGATA
>JANPIE010000099.1:0-1692 GCA_031424835.1 Chitinophagaceae bacterium | reverse complement strand
CAAAAGGTTGGAACCGCAGGAAAATTTTTAATCATGCTCCTCCAGCTGGAACAACTCCTCTACTGAAACGCCCAGTTCTCTTGCCATTTTCAATGCCAGCGCGGTAGAAGGAATATACTTTGCCGATTCCATGGTATTGATGGTTTGTCTGCTCACGCCAATCTTTCTGGCAAGATCATCCTGCGTAAGGTTGTGTATGGCTCTTTGAATCTTGATCTTGTTTTTCATGCGGCAGACCTATTATGTTGAAACAATACGAACCGGAACCGGATTACGAAGATGATGAGAATGGTGAACATATTGTAGGTCATTACACTGAGAAACCCCATTCCATACACAGCGAGGATACCCACGATCAGCACCAGGTAATTCAGTATTACTGCCCATTGCAGCGACGCAAGCCGGAAAAACTGGATGGCTTCGTCTTCTGTTTTCTCCTTTGAAAATGCAATCAGCATCAGTGAAATGATGCACCCTGCAGAAGCCATTTCATCCGTAAAATTCTGTGTATGTACAGCCATCAATGTGTTGTCCCGTACAGAAAAATGGTAGGTCAGCCATGTAAATTCAAAGTCCGTAGCAAGCACAGCGATTCCCAGTGCTAAAAAAGGAATAAACAGAACAAAACCGAGCTTTTGGTAAACATGCGGTAATAAGGGCAGCTTTTTCATGATTTGCTATTTTGATTAGTCAAAAGTAAAATATACCATTCATTTTGTCAAATTTATTTTACATTTTGTATAGTATTTTTGATAATGTATTGGTTCTCAATGTGCAGCCGGAGACATTTATTCTGACGGTGAGCGGGTAAAAGCGCTGTGTCTGGCGGCCACTTATCTTTATGGCATGGCAAACGGTGATGAACTTTTAAAACTCGAAGAATTAAGCGCTGAACAGTTATCCGTTTTTGTAAACGACCTGATTGAAAAGGATTTTTCGCGGCTGGTGCAGATCCTGTACCGGTTGGATGTGAGCGAGGATAAACTCAAAACCGTTTTGCTCGAAAATCCGACAGGTGATGCGGGTGGTATGATCGCGCAGTTGATCATGGAAAGGATTGAGCAGAGCAATAAGAGCAAGGAAAAATTTAAAAGCGATTACCAGGTACCTGATGACGAGAAATGGTAGGGTATCGCCACAGATTAAACAGATGAGCACAGACTAAACCGTGTTAATCTGTGAAATCTGTGGCTAGTATCCTTTCAATAATTCATCGATCTTCTTAAAATGATACCCTTCATTCTTTAAATAACCAATCAGCTCGTCCAACCGGTCATACAGCTTATCATTTCGCCTGGGATCTGTTCCAACATGGATAAGTAAAACCGCTCCGTTCAAACGCGACTTACGTTTTTCGTTGAATTTTTTCAGGGAAGCAATGATGGATTCGCTGCTGCGGTACACGGCGCCCATTTCGGGATAAGTATAATCTGCATTGGTAACAGTACCGGGTGTAAAGCTAAAAGGCACATAACCCGCAGCGGTTAACCACCCACTCACCTCGCTGTTCCACCATTCGTAGGGAGGAATGAAATACTTACTGATAGCTGTGTCGGCAATCCCCGCATCACGCATCGCCTGCTCATTGCGCCAGAGATCCATGAATAGGGAATCTTTTGTTACCAATGTCCGATCGCGTTGTTTCCAATCGGCATACAACAGATGCTGATCCGAATGCATTCCCAGTAAGTG
>JANPIE010000098.1:0-29760 GCA_031424835.1 Chitinophagaceae bacterium | reverse complement strand
AAAGAAATTAAGTGAGTTAAGAGTTTAGGATTATGAATTATAAGTTGGGGGCCCCTGCATTTAGGCAGTAGATGCTACATGGTCTACCCTTAAAACGCAGGGGCTCTCCAATTGACTACCAATGTATGTTTGCTGCTTTTTCAGGAAAGCATGCGTACCTTAAGTTCTAGCCGCAATATTTGGCTCTTCTTCCACAAAATATTTCCCATTTCGGGAACTTTCATTAACTTTGATTAAAACTACTATTGCGGGTAATTGCCAAGAAAATATTAAGAGACTTCTGGTTAAAACACCCGGACTGTGAACAGCAATTAAAATCATGGTATAATGAGGCTGAAGATGCAACATGGAAAAACCCAAACGAAATAAAAAGGAACTATCCATCGGCCAGCATTCTGGAAAACAATCGAATCGTTTTTAATATTAAAGGAAATAATTACAGACTAATTATTAAACTCAATTATCATTATCAAATGGTTTGGATTCGTTTCATCGGCACACACGCAGAATACGATAAAATTGATGCAACTACAATGTAAAGACATGACTCTAAGGCTTATAAAAACTAAGAAGGACTATCAAAATGCTCTCCTGAGACTTGAGAGAATATTTGACGCAAAACCAGGTTCTACTGAAGGTGACGAACTGGAAATACTCGGTATTTTGATTGATAATTATGAAAAAATCCACTACCCTATCAAATTTCCAGATCCGATTGAAGCTATAAAATTTCGTATGGAGCAATTGGGTTACAATCAAACTGATTTGGCTAAAGTAGTTGGGCTGAAAAGCCGAGCAAGTGAAATACTCAACAGGAAAAGGAAACTCACGCTGGAAATGATCAGAAATCTACATGACACACTTCATATCCCAACAGATGTTCTGATTCAAAGCTACTAATAGTACCTGCTGCTGAAATGGCATTGGCATTTCGTAGGCTGACGGAATGCAGATACCGGCAGCAGCATAACATCAGCTATGGTTCCAAACTGATGTTATGAATTTAGCAAGAGAAAAAATCACCGGCTTTTGTATTCTTAGTCAGCAAAAGTTCCCAGCTTACGGATCGCGGAATACCGCCACAAACGCAATGCGGGTACAAGTGACGTATCAGAATACCCATATGATTGGGTTCTTAACTAAGCAGAAAAATAGTAAAAACTATTTTATTAACTACATTTATTGTAAATATAAATATTATTACTACATTTATAGTAAAATAAACAAATGGGAGAATTTGAAGAGTTGATCCTGCTGATCGTTGCCATCATGAATGGCAGGGCCTATGGTATCGGCATCATCGAAGAACTGGAAAAACGTACGGGCAGGTCAGCAGCTATCGGGGCGGTACAAACCGTACTCAAACGCATGGAAGACAAAGGCTGGGTAAACTCAGCATTTGGCGAAGCTACCAATGAGCGTGGCGGAAAACGCAAACGCTACTACACCATTACTGCCAAAGGAAAAAAAATAGCATCCGATACCAGGGAAAAACGAAACCGTCTCTGGAAAGCCATTCCTAAAACTGTTTTGCGCTATGGAGCAGCCTGAAAAACACCCACCAGCCTGGGCGATGAGATTGTTGCGCATCGTTGTGCATCCCGAGTTCCGGGAGGAACTGGAAGGCGACCTGCTGGAAAAATACCAGGGCGATCTGCAAAACTACGGACCAGAAATCGCCCAAAAGCGATTGTATGCTGATCTGCTTTCATTAATAAAACCCAACCTTATTTTTAACATAAGCGTCAATACCATGAAAACAAGGAGCTGGTTACTGCTCTTACTCGTGCCCATGGCAGTAGTGGCAGCGTCCGTTGCACCGTTCTTACCGGGTCCGGGCAATGATCTTTCGCATGGCATTTCGCAGTTTGCCCATGCAACAGGATACATAGGTTTGCCTTTTGTACCCTTTGGATTGCTTTGGCTCATCGTGGAAATGCGAAACGGGCACGGTCAGCAACTTAACCGGTGGACCAACGGTTATTACCCGGCATGGCTGGCACTGTCACCGGTTTTCTTTTTCCTGCCCTTCCAGATAACAAAAACACTGCTGGATGGCCAAACATTCAACCTCCCGCCTTTTATCATGCTTATTTTTGTTGCCTCCTTTTGCATTTATTGCATCCGGAAACTAAAAAACAAGACCCGTTATCAATTCAATCCCGCTCCTTTATATATTGTGTTGATTCCTGTGGTTGCATTAGTCAGTTCCCGGTTCCTGGTGGAAAAAGCAGCGGAGGTAACCCGGGAAAAAGCGATCGCAAATACCGAACCGCTTATCGCAGCTATTGAGAAATACAAAATGGATAATGGAGAATACCCCGAAAATTTAGCATCGCTGAAAGGAAAGTATATCCAGGAGATCCCACAAGTAAATATCATGGGTATGAGGCCCTATCAATATGAGAGATGGAACAGCTCTTTCCAACTCAGTTTTGAACGACTATGGCACTGGAACGCGACCGAAGTGGTAGTCTACAATAACGTGGGGCAGAAAGGCATAAAAAGCAATTATAAAAATTACACTACCGCTCATTCCAACTGGTGGTATTATTTGGCCGACTGAGACAGGATTTCCTTTTCTGCATAGTCTGGCTGCCGGGGAATTTACGCTATACCCTAAGCCCATAGACCCATGCAAAAAAAAACGGATCACATAAATATGTGGGACAACCATTTTTTGACTGCCTATGCAGGGAATAATTTGCCTGCGGCGGCCTTCCGTTTCAACCCCTGCTGCCATGGGGCTGAAAATTTGACCTGTGGTGTTGCCAGATTTTCGCGGACCCTGAAAAAATTTCAGTCCTTCTGCGCGTATCCGCAGTGGCATTTAGTTTGATGGAAGTTTTATTAAATCATTTTCTAACCAATTTAAAAAGGAGGCAATTATGACAATCGTAAAGAGAAACGGCGGCCCACTGGGCCAGTTCCCTGCACTTTTCGATGATTTCCTTAATCGTGACATTTTTAATTGGGGGTTGACGAATTTTTCAGACACAAACACCACGATCCCTGCTGTCAACATCAAGGAAACAGCCGACAACTATGAAGTGGAGGTGGCGGCACCGGGTATGAAAAAAACGGATTTCAGGGTGCAGCTCGAAGGGAACGTACTGACCATCAGCTCAGAAAAAACTACAGAAAAAGAGCAAAGCGATGAGGTAAAGTACACCAGCCGGGAATTCAGCTACCAGTCTTTTTCCAGAACGTTCAACCTGCAAAGAGACGTGGTTGATACTGAAAAAATCCAGGCAAAATATGAAGACGGTGTGTTGCATTTACTGATTCCTAAAAAGGAACACGCCAAACAAAAACAGGCCAGGTTGATTGAGATCTCCTGATCCTGAAAATTCCTGAAAACAAAAGTTGCCAAACGGGCAACTTTTGTTTTTTATCTGCTATCAATAACCAGGCATGGCTCCCTGTCTCCTATAGGAGAACATTGCCTTAACCATCATTTCTATTAGCATTCACGCAATACACCAGGAAGGCTTATCCCCACGATACATGCATCCTCAAACATCCAGCGCAGGTACTGCCCTCATGCGTTTTGGAAATTTGCCGGGGTTGCGTAATTTCAACCCTACACAGGCGGTTACCCGCGCACTTGTCCGCCATGTACTTGCTAAATACAGTGTCAGCTAAACAAAACACGCAATGAGTCTGTCAAAATCAGATAAACCCGCATTGATCCTGATTGACATTCATAAAGCATTTGATGATTTGGCGTATTGGCACGGAGAAAGAAACAACGCTGAGTGTGTCGAATTTCTGGGCGATGAATCCCAGGGAAGGATGAACACTTTTACGCAAAGCGGAGGCTAACCTGCCTGATACATCACAGGCTGGAAAAATGCACCACTCATAAAAGGGTGGAAAAGAATAAAGAGATCCGTTTGGCGGCAGCGAGGAAAACCATAAAAGAACAGGACGAAAAAAAAACTGGTGTAAAACAGGTCGACTACTTACCAAAGATTTATGACACTCAAAGAAACCCTCGCAATACTAAAATCCCTCAGTAACGATAAAGTGCGTGCACATAACACGAGGTATGGCGCCGGGGATAACCAGTACGGTGTAAAGCTAGGCGATATACGTGCGATAGCTGCAAAGATCAGGACCGATCATGCACTGGCGCTGGCATTATGGGAAACCGGCAACCTGGATGCAAGACTGCTTGCTACGCTGATCATTGATATAAAATCCATTTCACTGAACGAAATGGATAAACTGGTTAGGTCCATACAGGTGGCACAACTGGCAGATTGGGTAAATGCCTATATCGTAAAGGAATATCCGGAGAAAGAAACGCTTCGCAATAAATGGATGCAATCAAAAGAACCCTGGACCGCGCGTGCTGGCTGGAGCCTTACCAGTGGCAGGGTGGCAAGAGACCCCGAAGGCCTTGACCTTACTGCATTACTTGACCGCATAGAATCTGAAATGCCGAAAGCAAAACCGGAAGTGCAATGGACGATGAACACAACACTTGCGAATATCGGGATACATTTCCCGGCATACCGCAAGCGTGCGCTGGCGATAGGAGAAAAATTAGGAATATACCGCGACTTCCCCGTTTCCAAAGGATGTACATCGCCGTTTGCGCCGATATGGATCAATGAAATGGTGAGCAGGCAAAAGAAAGACTGATGGTACCAGGTGTTTCTATTGCCACAGATTTCACTGACTTACTCAGATGAGAAACATTGGTAATCTGTGGCAAAAAAAATCACGCCCGAAATGCATAATCTTTAATAAAACATTTTCCCCTATGCTCTTCAGAATCCTTGCTAATTTGGTTCTACTTTTTGCTCTCGCGTGCAAAAGCAGAAAAGAAGAGACCCTTGATAAAACTTCGATGAAATTTGACAAGGCAAAATGGGCCATCAAAAAAGACAGGGATTATCCTTTCCGGGACCGGATGTTGAATGACCTTGTCTACAGCAAACAACTTAAGGGAATGAAATGGGATTCGGTGATCAACCGCTTAGGTGAACCCACAAGGAGTGATACCAACTATCTTTTTTATACGATCCTCCAGCCATATATCGCCGGCCTTGTTCCACTTTACACGAAATCGCTGGTGATTGAATTTAATGTTGATAGTACGGTGAGAACCACCCGGATACATGAATAGCCAGGGCTATCTGTTCCGATCTGTATAAGCTGGGTAAGCTAAGTGTCCAAAACAAAACGTTGCCCTAATGGGAGAACAAAAGCAAAGGCGGGCAATTCTGCGGGATCGGCTTGCCTAACTCTCACAATCAAAAGCCAAAGCCTTAATCCTCACCTATATATAAGGTAACTTACACGAAACGAAAATCATGTCAGAAAAAAACAAAAAACAGTTTGGGGTGTGGATGGATTCGCACAATGCCACCATTACCGGCAGGGAAGCCACCGATGCAGGCGATTTTGTGGTAATTGCACACGTAAAAAATGATGGCCCCGCCAAAAATTCTAACGAAAGTACGGGCAACCACCAGGAGATCACTTTAACGCAGAAATTCTTCAAAGAGATCGCGGCAACCATGCCCAATATTGATGAGATTCATCTTACCGGTACCGGACAGATACAGGAACAGTTTATGAAGTTTCTCGCAGATACCGCGCAGTATAAAAATGTAAAAACCACCGAAAGCACTTCCAACCGCATGAGTGATGAACACCTGCTGGTATTTATGCGAAAGCATTTTGGACTAAACTAACGAAGGGTATATTCACGCAGTAATTTTTTTGCCCCCAAATTTTGCGGACCTGTGCGGGAACACCCGTGTAATCCGTGCAGTTTGGGGGCAATGTTTTGCCTGGACGCCTGCAGCAAAAAAATGTTTGCCTCACTGTAATAAATTGTTCCTGGAGACCACTAATTATTTGAGCTGAGAGGAATATCAAGGTGGACCGAACAAATCCCCGGCCCATGTGTTGGACGCTGGATAACGCGTTTGGCGTGATAGTCCCGAAGCCTATTCAACCAGGAACCCAAAAGTAAATACAGTGAAACAGCTAAAATCCCTTCTGCAACAACCGTTGGTATGGAAGTTCAAAAAGAAAAAGAGCGTTCTGGAAAGTGGCGGTGAACCCCTTATCGAGATGATCGATGAAAAAATATCCAAATCGATTTTTGAATGGAACGGTAAAGAATACAGCATCCGCAATGAAGGGTTCTGGAGACCCAGGACGGTCATTAAAAAAGAGGGTGATGTTTTATTAACCTTAACCAGGCATTCTTTTGGTAGCAAGGGAACCATCACTTTTGCGAATGGAAGTGTGTATACCTGTAAAATCAAAAATTCTCCCCTGGTACAACTTTCTTTTTTTGATGCCCAGGATAAAGAGTGCCTGAACTACAAACTGGACGCAAACGCCAAGCCCAAAACGGTAATGAATATACCGGATACTTCCGTAGACGAGACCGAGTTACTGATGCTGGTGATCCTTGGCTGTTTTTCCTTCAAAGGCATCGCTATGGAAAATGAGGATTCGAACCTATTGCTGTTGATTGCCAGCTCCTGATGCCTTCTATCGATAGGCATCGTATCACTTCTCACTGTACACCCTTCTATCACGGGTGCAATGTACAGGACAAACAAATGGCTACCATTGCCGGCGTGCGACTATAAAATACCAGTTTCAAAGGGTATATTTATGCTCCGCCTGTTTCCTCCCCCCGGATGCGGTTTTGTTTTGCGTTGGCTAGCCAGCCTAAAAAAGCTTTACCTGACATGCCCACAATAAATTCCGACGAAACACAGCAGGATGCTGAGAGTCGCCTTCTCGGTACTGCCAGTTTTGACAAGGCCGGCCCTGGGGAACCCAGAGGAGTTTCGCCGGGGTGCGGGAAAGGTATCGTGAAATTTATTCTGCAGGTTTTGGGCGTGGCAATAATCGTGTTTGTGCTGAAGCGTTATTTATCAAATGATATCACTCCACTGAAGTTGGGTGATCCCTACCAGGGAGGAATTGTTTTTAGCATTGACGCAAGCGGGCAACGGGGATTAATCGCTGCAACGGAGGATTATGCTGCCCTTACAACGGATACCAACGCTGCATTCTGTATTTCACTAAAAAAAGAACTGGACCTGTACAAAGTAGCGGGGGTGGCCGGCTGGCGCTTACCCGGTGTTGACGAATTGAAACTTCTTTACCTCAACCGGCGTTTTGTGCCTGCGCTGGATACCACAGTGCCAACTGGCAATCCTAACAAAAATGGCATTTACGCAACTGCTCCCGCAAATGACTGCTCAGTAACGGGTATGAAATTTTCAGACGGCAGGATCACCTCGCACCCGGAACTCACATACTCCTTTCACCTGCGCCTGATCCATTCTTTTTAGGATGGGCAACAGTATTCCCGTATAAGCCAGTTTACCCGCAACACTTGCATGAGGGCAACGAGTTTTGTATTTTTAAACAACATTCATCACCCAAACTAATTACTTATGGCGAAAAACAAAACCGTTGAAACAACCGCCAGTGTTGCCGGTTACCTTACATCCATTACAGATGCCAAAAGGAGAAAAGACTGTGTGGATCTGATTGAGCTGATGAGCATACACTCGGGCTTTGAAGCAAAAATGTGGGGAGCGGGTATTGTTGGTTTCGGCAGCTATCATTATAACTATGAAAGCGGGCATGAAGGCAGCGCGCCGCTTGTTGCTATGGCATCCAGAGCCAGCGCCATCTCATTATACCTGAGCTGTGAACCGGATAAAAAAGATGCAATGCTGGCCAAGCTCGGAAAATACAAAATGGCAAAATCCTGTATCTATATCCAGAAGATGGAAGATATTGATGCCTCGGTATTGGGTAAAATGGTTAAGGCTTCGGTTGCCTATTACCAGGCTAAATATCCTGGCTAACCCTTTCTGCAGTTTTGCTACCGCGCTGTCTGCTGTTAGCAGGTACCACAAAATACGCTGTGGTGAATTAATATCTTCAACCCCGCAATGCTTTTTTCACCTCTCTCACCCTTTTAACCGCCTAAACCTCACTAACCCCCTTCACCCCAATGGACAAACCCTATTTCACCCAAACAACAATTGAAAAAGCCAGTACTCTGCCACGTGGTGATTATGATGAATGCGTTTTTGACACCTGCCAGCTCTCAGATGCTGATCTATCCGGAATGCATTTTTCATCCTGCCAGTTCCGCAATTGCAACCTATCAATGATGCGGGTAACGGATACCGCTTTCAGGGACACTGCATTTACGGGTTGCAAGTTATTGGGCGTTCATTTTGAGCAGGTAAATCCATTTGGGTTCGGTGTTTCTTTTGTGAACTGCATCCTGGATCTCAGCTCATTTTTTGACCGGAAAATGAAGAACACTCAATTCAAAGACTGCAGTATGCAGGACGTGGACTTCGGAAGCGCAGATCTAACCCAGGCTGTTTTTGATAACTGTAACCTGGCAAGGGCAGTGTTTGACAATACCAACCTGGAAAAAGCGGATCTCTCCACCGCCTACAATTATTGCATCGACCCCACCCGCAACAAAATCAGAAAAGCGCGGTTTTCCATGCCTGCTTTGGCCGGACTTCTTGATCAATACGATATCGAGATCCTGTAAATGAAATTGCCACCGTATTATCAGTGGCAATCTGTGAAATCTGCATCGAATATTTTTTATTCTATTTCCGTTATTTTCCGGCTGTTCCTTCCCACAGCATAATGGGGTTTTAATTCTTTATAAATCTTATCAAGTTGCTCATTACCGGATTCAGCAGCATTTTTTGAATTCTGGAAATAAGCCCTTGTCTGCTTCATGATCTCATTACCAATGACCAGTTTGGCATCTTCAAGTTTTGTCTTTACCGCATCCAGTTCCTCGAGCAGCTCGGAGTATTGCCCGTAGAGATGCACATAATTGTTGCAGATGGTTACGTCAATAAAACCCGGTACCGTAGTGGGATTCTTACGCATATAATTGACTGCCTTGTTTACAAACTCATGTCGCTTGGTATTGAGTTTGAACATACTTCTTCGCTCGCTGGGCTTAAGGTTAATGTTGTTGGGGATCATGTTGCGGACGGCAGCAATGTTTTGTTTGATAGACATCAACTCTGATGCTACAAAGCTTCTGAAAGAGGCCATACAGTTAGTTTTTGGTATAAGGCTTATTCGAATTAGAAATAAGCTAATAAATATCGGGTATTTTTATGATTGAACGAATTTTTATTAGCAGGTGCAGGCATCATATCATTTATCCGGCGAGCAGGGCCTATAGGAAGTTCCACCGGATGCACTATCCCAATACAGCAGAACGGGGCCCGCATTCCCGCCCCGTAACATGGCCAATCTTCTTAATTTGTTCCATTCTTATTATCTTGTTATTACTTCATCGATTGCCATGATCAGATTTCTCTGGATGCTTTACCTGCGTATACTTGGCTGGACGGTCAGTGGATCGTTCCCGCACCACCTGAAAAAATGCATAGTGATAGTGGCGCCGCATACCAGCAGCTGGGATTTTGTTATCGGCCTGGCTATGCGCAGCAAACTCCACCTAACCGATGCACGCTTTCTGGGAAAAGAAGAATTGTTCAGGGGTCCATTCGGTTTTTTCTTCCGCATGCTGGGCGGTACGCCAGTTGACCGTACCCACCACCACAATATGGTAGACCAGGTGGCGGAAATTTTCAGGAGTCATGAAAAATTTGTATTGGCAATGGCGCCCGAGGGCACCAGGAAAAAAGTAGAGAGGCTGCGCACCGGCTTCTACTTTATTGCTAAAAAAGCGGGTGTACCGATTGTGATGGCCGGACTAGATTTTACAAAAAAACAACTGGTAATTTCCGAACCTTTTTTCACCACCGATGATGAAGCGGCCGATTTCCGGCATATTCACCAGTTCTATGCCCCCATACAGGGCCGAAAGCCGGAACTGGGTATCGCCCATCTATCAGAACCCCCTATGCGCCATGACTAGTTACCCTACTGTGCTAGAAAAATTCTGTTTGTTTGAAGCTACCACGCCCGGCAAACTTTTTTTAGCAGAACCCGTAAAAGGTGTTTACCAAACATTTACCTGGGCCCAGGCAGGCAACCAGGTGCGCAGGATGGCGGCCGCACTTAGAGCGATGGGATTGGGTAAAGATGATAAGGTTGCTTTGCTAAGCAAAAACTGCGCACACTGGATACTTGCGGATATGGCCATTGCGATGGCAGGGTGTGTGGCTGTACCCCTGTATCCCAATATTACGGCTGACGCTTTGCGGGAGATCATCATACACAGCGAAAGCAAAGCCATATTCATAGGCAAGCTGGACAACCCGGATGAGCTGCGCAAAGGGGTACCTGACGCACTCATACAGATCAGTTTTCCGTTTTACCCAAATCACGGATGCATAAACTGGGATGAATTGGTGGAACAGAATACCGGCTTGGAAGGCAGTCCACACATAGACCCGCATTCGCTTGCCTGCATCGTGTACACATCAGGCACCACAGGTCAACCCAAAGGCGTTATGCATACATTTAACGCGGTGGGCTTTGCCGTAGATGCATTTCTTAAGTGCTACCCCGATATAAAGGACGAACGTTTCTTTTCTTATCTACCACTCTGCCATGTTGCAGAACGTATGCTGGTGGAAAGCGGCACCATCTTTACCGGCAGTTCCGTCTATTTCGTAGAATCGATGGATACGTTCGTAAACAACCTCCAGTATACGCGCCCCACTGTGTTCCTTGCTGTTCCGCGCATATGGGAGAAAATGCAGGAAGGTGTTTTGAAAAAGATGCCACAGGCGAAACTCTCTCGATTGTTATCCATTCCTCTTGTTTCATCAGTAATCAAAAGGGCCATACGTAAAAAACTGGGTTTGGATAAAGCCCGATTTGTTTTTACAGGTGCATCCCCTATCAATCCCGCGGTGCTGAAATGGTATGCCGACCTGGGAATCATCATACAGGAAGCGTATGGCATGACGGAGAATGTAGCCCTGTCGCACTGTAACCGCAAAGGTGCGGTTCGTTTTGGAACGGTGGGTCAGCCTTACCCGGGGGTGAGCGTTAGACTGGGTAAGGACAATGAGGTGCAGGTAAAAAGTGAGGCTTCTATGCTTGGCTATTATAAAGAGCCTGCGTTGAGTGCATCATGTTTTGAAGACGGGTACCTGCGCACAGGAGACGAAGGATCCATTGATGCAGAGGGCTATCTTACTATCACTGGTCGAATCAAGGACCAGTTCAAAACCAGCAAAGGAAAATACATTATGCCGGCACCCATAGAGTCTAAGTTACTCGAAAACGCAGCCATCGGCCAGGTATGTGTGATAGGGTCCGGGCTGCCTTCTGCCATGGCGCTTTGTACTCTCTCTGAATCTGCACGTAAGGCAGACCCTTCCGTTAACCGGCAGCTTTTGCTGGATGCCTTTACTGAAACCAATAAAGGGCTGGAAAAATACGAGCAATTATCCCGCCTCATTATTCTGCCCGATGAGTGGACCATTGCCAATGAACTCCTTACTCCTACGCTTAAGATCAAACGACGGATGATCGATGCATCCTTTTCTCATCAGTATGAAGCCTGGAGTAAATTGAACGACACCATCGTCTTTGCCTGACCCCTTTGCCTGCCAGGGTTTGGTGACACGGGCGTTTTGTATGCTTACGCTTTCCTATCAATTCAAAAAAAACTGGCGTAAAAGGCCGGGGCTTGCAGCGATGCAGGGTAATTCTGCTGCTGAGCAGGCCATTTGGCTTTAATTTTTGCGACACCACAATTTTCGATGCTCCTGCAGCGTTGTAAGGATGCGATTTTACCACTAACCGTAACTAACATGAAACCGAAACTGTACTTATTACTCGCCGCCTTTCCTTTCCTGCTTTTCTCCTGCGTGAGCACCAAGAAACTGGAGGCTGAACAGGCCAAATACGCAGAACTCAGCGGAAACTACCTGGCCCTGCAGGCCAAACTCCGGGAGGCGCAGGATGAAATCAAGCGCTTACAGGCACTGCTTGACAAAACCACCAGCCAGCTTAACGATAAGAAGACATCAACCGATGCCATCATTGCTGACCTGAATAAACAGATCGATTACCTGAAGCAGAATAACAATACCGTACTTAACCAGCTAAAGGACCTTTCGGTGGTTACGGGGGCACAGGCAGAAAGCATTAAAAAATCGCTGGATAATATCGGCGCAAAAGATATGTATATCCAGGATCTCCAGGGATCCATCGCCCGCAAAGATTCGCTCAACATGGCACTTGTGATGAACCTGAAAGGCGCTATCGGCAACCTTGATGACAAGGATATCAATATTAAAGTAGACAAAGGAGTGGTATACGTTGATATATCAGACAAACTGCTTTTCAAAAGCGGGAGCTATGATGTAACTGACCGAGCCAAAGAAGTGCTGGGCAAAGTGGCCAAAGTGCTGAACAACCAGCCGGAGATTGAGTTCCTTGTGGAAGGACATACCGATTCCATACCCATGAAAAATGCCATCATCCAGGATAACTGGGACCTCAGCGTAAAACGCGCCACTACCATAGTGCGGGTTTTGCAGGACACCTACGGTCTTGATCCAAAACGAATGACCGCCGCGGGCCGCAGTCAATACCTGCCCCTCACAGATAACACCACCGCTGAGGGCCGTGCCGCCAACCGCCGCACCAGAATAGTGATTCTGCCACAGCTTGACCAGTTCTTTAAATTGCTGGAAACGAAAAAAAGTTAGGGAGAGTTGAGAGTTATGAATTATGAGTTATGAGTTACCGTGATCTATCCCACTCATAATTCATAACTCTCCACTACTTAGACTCCCACGCTTCAACGATCTCCTCCGCATGCCGCTTACTCCGCGGTCTTTGAATGATCTTTGCGATTTTTCCTTTCTCATCTATCAGAAATGTGGTACGGATGGTACCGATATAGGTTTTGCCCATAAATGTTTTCCAGTCCCACACCCCGTATTTTTCCAGTATCTTTTTTTTCTCATCGGCGATCAATGGAAAAGGCAGGCTGTACTTTTTTTCAAACTTCTTATGACTCTTTACACTGTCCTCGCTCACGCCAATGATATGGTAGCCTTTAGATTGCAATAAAATGTAATTATCACGAAGGTTGCAGGCCTGGTCGGTGCAGGTGGGGGTATCGTCGTGTGGGTAGAAATAAAGGATTACTTTTTTGCCTTTGAAATCGGATAGGGAAACCATGTTCCCATCCTGGTCCAACCCTTTAAACTGCGGGGCTTTTTTTCCTTCCTGTAGCAGCATATTCTGTTTTTCGGCTGCAAGATACAACTCTGCGGTTCCCTCTGCTTCTCCCATTCTCTGCGGTTGGTTGACATTTGGGCATTTGGTGCTGAACGATCTATGGAAGATTTTTACTGCAGAGAACGGGGAAGCGCGCTAACAGCCGGGGAAAAAATAACGCCCGCTTTCCTTCATCAGCCTTACATTTGCACAATTTATTTTCCCGCCATTATGCCTAAAGACATTTCCATAAAATCCGTGCTGATTATTGGTTCCGGACCCATTATTATCGGCCAGGCCTGTGAGTTTGATTATTCCGGTTCCCAGGCTGCGCGCAGCCTGCGCGAGGAAGGCATCAAAGTGATCCTGATCAACAGTAATCCCGCTACCATTATGACCGATCCGATGATGGCAGACAGGGTTTACCTGTTGCCATTAACGGTTGAAAGCATTGAGCAGATACTGGATGAAAACCAGATAGATGCCGTACTGCCTACTATGGGCGGACAAACCGCCCTCAACCTTTGTAAGGAAGCGGACGAACTGGGCGTATGGGAAAAATACAATGTGCGGATGATTGGCGTGGATGTAGCAGCGATAGATACAGCCGAGGACCGGGAAAAATTCCGCCAGTTAATGGTGAAGATAGGAATCGCCGTGGCACCCAGCAGGGTGGCCAACAGTTTCCTGGAGGGCAAGGAATTTGCACAGGAGATAGGGTTTCCACTGGTGATACGTCCGTCGTTTACGTTGGGCGGAACAGGTGGCGGATTTGTACATTCCAAAGATGATCTTGACGCTGCGCTTGACAGGGGACTAAAAGCTTCTCCCATTCATGAAGTGCTGGTTGAAAAAGCCGTACTGGGATGGAAGGAGTTTGAACTGGAACTGCTGCGCGACCAAAACGATAATGTAGTGATCATTTGTACCGTTGAGAATGTGGACCCTATGGGTGTGCATACCGGTGATTCCATTACAGTAGCGCCTGCCATGACATTGAGTGATACCTCATTCCAGGATATGCGCAACAAAGCCATCCTGATGATGCGTTCGCTCGGCAATTTTTCCGGTGGTTGTAATGTGCAGTTTGCACAGAACCCTGAAACGGAGGAACTGATTGCTGTGGAGATCAATCCGAGGGTAAGCCGTTCTTCGGCGCTGGCATCTAAGGCTACCGGTTATCCCATTGCAAAGATCGCGGCCAAGCTGGCCATTGGTTATGCATTGGATGAACTGAAGAACCAGATCACCATGACTACTTCCGCGTATTTTGAACCTGCACTGGACTATGTTATCGTTAAAGTACCGAGATGGAACTTTGATAAATTCAAAGGCGCGAATGATACATTGGGTCTGCAGATGAAAAGTGTGGGAGAAGTGATGGCCATCGGCAGAAGTTTTACCGAAGCCATCCAGAAAGCCTGCCAGAGCCTCGAGAATGAAGCGATAGGCCTGGGTTATTATGGCAAGAGTCTTATGAAAAGTGAAGAACTGGTAGAATATATTAAAACACCCAAATGGGACCGCATTTTTCGTATCAAGGATGCCTTGATGCAGGGCTCCACGGTTAAATCCATCGCTCAAGCCACAGGTATAGACCGTTGGTTCATCTACCAGATACAGGTCATCTGCAATATGGAAAAAGAGATGGCTAAATATTCCCTCGATACCCTGCCTGTTGAACTGCTCAAAGAAGCCAAGAAGAATGGTTTTGGTGATGCGCAGATCGCAAAAATCTTACACGGAGATAGCAGCGATGAGGAAGTATATGAAAAAAGAAAAGCATTAGGGATTACCCGCGTATACAAAATGGTAGATACCTGCAGCGCCGAGTTTGAAGCGAAGACACCCTATTTTTATAGTACGTTTGAAGGGTAGTTTTTCTTTGTTCAGGGGTAATACATTTTTGGGAAAGCTGTTCTTTAAGAACGGCTTTTCTTTTTTTCTACTCATCCCCCGGCCCCTTCTCTATGGGTAGAGAAGGGGAGTGTTTACATTTCGAGATGGTTGCTCCTCATTACTTAAGGGTGGGAGCAGTGAGGTTGGGTGGGTTCAGTTTACTCATCCCCCCGCCCCTTCTCTATGGGTAGAGAAGGGGAGTGTTTACATTTCGAGATGGTTGCTCCTCCCTACTTGTAGGGAGGGTGACGAGCGCAGCGATGTCGGGTGGGTCGGATGGGTGGTATTTTTTCCTTTACTTTGCAACACTTTAATAAGCAGCCCTAACATGAAACTAACAGATATACAGGTATTGAATGAGAAAGAAACCCGCGGTGGGTTTGGTGAAGGCATCCATGAAATCGGAAAAGAAAACAGCAAAGTGGTGGTTCTCACCGCCGATCTTGCCGGCTCCTTAAAGCTGGGTCCGTTCATTAAAGACTTCCCGAAACGTTTTGTACAGGTGGGAATTGCTGAAGCCAATATGATTGGTATTGCGGCGGGTATGACAATTGGCGGTATGATCCCCTATACAACCACTTTCGCAAATTTCAGTACAGGAAGGGTGTATGACCAGATACGCCAGAGTGTAGCCTACAGCGGCAAGAATGTAAAGATCTGTGCCTCGCATGCCGGACTCACACTGGGTGAAGATGGCGCTACGCACCAGATACTGGAAGATATAGGCCTGATGAAAATGCTGCCCGGAATGACCGTAATCGTTCCCTGTGATTTTAACCAAACGAAGGCGGCTACCAAAGCCATCGCTTCCTACGAAGGACCGGTGTACCTGCGTTTTGGCCGGCCTAAATGGCCCAATTTTACCAGGGAAGACGGATGCGATTTTGTGATCGGCAAAGCGCAGCAATTAAGTGAGGGGTCTGATGTCTCAATTTTTGCCTGTGGCCATATGGTTTGGAAAGCCATAGAAGCAGGAAGAATTCTGGAAGCGCAGGGAAAAAGCGTAGAGCTGATCAATATGCATACGATCAAACCGTTGGATACCGAAGCGATCATCAGATCCATAACCAAAACCAGGTGTGCGGTTACCGTGGAAGAACACAATATTATCGGTGGACTGGGTGATGCCATTGCCCAGGTTGCCGCGAGGCACCTGCCTATCCCAATTGAATACATCGGAACCAACGATACATTTGGTGAGAGCGGAAAACCCGTAGAACTACTCACCAAATATGGTCTCGACACGCCGTTTATTGTGGAAGCTGCGGAGAAAGTGATGCATCGCAAACAGGCATAGAATTTTCCACCAAAAAAATTCCGCAAATACCACGCTACGGGCGGGGTGCATAATGCTAACAGATAAAATACTGATAAACCCCCCGCTTAATACAACGGGGGTTTTTTATTGCGAAGCTATGATACGCAGTGTGGAATACCTTTTCGTGTCACTTGCCTACACATTGAACCACCAGGCCCAACTGTACAAATTACTGCACAAAGCCTTTTTGCCGCTGGTCACTTTCGCATTACGGGTGCGCAAACAAAGTATGTAAATTAGTAAGGCTTCCCTATGGTAATCATTAAATCTTTTGTTATGATAAGGAGTATTGGCGCCATCATGTTAATGATCGTTTTTTCCTATTGCGGCCAGACACAACCTACACTTCCGGCCAGCAGTGACAAACGCGTAGGTGGTCCATGCGACGGTTGTGATATGATGTATGAAGGAATGCCAGCAGCCGAAAAAATAAACAACTCGGTTACGATGGCAGGTAAAGAAGAACCGGGCGAAAGAATGATACTGCAGGGACAGGTGTACCGAAAAGATGGCAAAACCCCGGCTGCCGGCATACTACTTTATCTGTATCATACTGATGCAAAAGGATTGTACTCCCCCGCGTCTGCTCAAACAACGGGTATAAGGCATGGCCGCCTTCGCGGATGGGTAAGAACAGACGCAAATGGAAAATTTACGGTTCATTCCATCCGGCCGGCAGCCTACCCGGATGGCACTATTCCCCAGCATATTCATATACTGGTAAAAGAGCAGGGTATGACGCATTACTGGATTGATGAAGTTTGGTTTGCCGATGATCCCTTCATCACGCAAAAAATGAAAGCCTCTGCGGAAAAGCGTGGCGGCGACCTGCTGATCCCCCTTGCAAAAAATGCAGGGGGAATATGGGAAGGACGGCTCGTCATTACAGCGGGGTTAAATATACCAGGCTATGAATGAGCTACGTTCTTCGCAAAAACCGGCCTGCTGTTTCTTGAATTCTTTTTGAGGCCAACCCGTTTTGAAACACAAAACGCAGGAATACCAAGTCACAAAAAGAAAGGTGGCAGTCACGCCACCCTATCCTATTTAAAGTTGATCACTGAATAGCCCTGCAACTCGTAAGTTGTTAAAGTGGTTAGTGCAGAGGTGGCTACACCCACTTCAGGAATAATACTCTTTTCATCCATATTTACTTTCATCAGTGTTTGCCCGCAGGTATAGAATTCCACGCCGGCCTCTTTCAATGCTTTGATGAGCGGTATATTCGGATTGTCCGTTTTGAATTTTTTCTGGTACATCTCGTTCGTAAAAATAGAATACAGCGCCATTTTGTGCAGTACCACAATTACGTTCATATTTTTTGCAGGAACCCCACCTACACCATGCAGGTTCATCAGCGTAGCAGTAGCTTCCAGGTAAGCGTTAAGGGAATCCGGTTTGTCGGCGGCATTGGTGATATCGACCACAATCTTATACTGTCTCTTACTCTGGGGGCGCTCTTTGGCAAACGTTACGTCATACACCGCACCATAATCCTTGATCACCGGGTTAACTTTCTGAGCGCCGGCCTGGGTGAATGCGATAACCACCGCAAGAAATAAGCAAGTTTTTTTCATAGCAAAAGTTTGAAACATCAAAATACCGGATAAAATGGCCAGGCAATAATGAATTGGGATGGGCGGTTGTCTTTTTTTCACCGATTTTGTGAATTCATTCAGAAAAGCTGCACGAGATTTGATACAGGATTCGGCGTCCGCTATTTTATCATCTAATACCTAATGAAATGAAACCTAATTCGACTCAATTGAGATCGGCATTCTTGCTTGTCGTGTTGGTAGCAGCAGCCGTTTCCGTGCAGGCCCAGCGAAACAAAAAACAATATGCGTTTAACCGCGCATATCCGGGCATCCGCCCCAGTTCCTTTTATCCCATTTACGGACAGCAAACCGTAACCCTACCCGGTGGATATACCCGGCTGGATTATGGCGGTGATCCCTACTATTATTATGCAGGAAATTATTACCGGTCCGGCGGTGGATATTACCAGCCAACGTTTCCTCCTGTAGGCATGCGGGTAACTGTATTGCCGGCCCGAAACTATCCTGTGTATAACAGCGGCAACCCGTACTACTATTCGAATGGTGTTTTTTATAAGCCTTCGCAATCTACGCGCGATTATGAAGTAGTCCGCGCACCCATAGGTGCAGAAGTTCCTTCGCTGCCGTCCGACACCAAAACCATGGTGGTGAACGGCGAAAAATTCTATTCACTGAATGGTATGTATTTTAAAGATGTGGTAAGACCCAATGGCGAGTTATGGTACCGCGTAGTGGGTAAGAACGGTGTACTGAACACAGAAGATAATGAGTATGAGGATGAGTATGCCCGCCGGAATTATCCGCAACGATACCCGCAGGAACAATACCCCCAGCAATATCCTAAACAGCATTATCCACAGCAGGCACCCCAGCAGCAATATCCGCAGCAGGTGCCTCAACAGACCTATCCGCAGCAGCAGTCCTACCCGCAGCAGGCGCCTCAGCAAACTTATCCGCAGCAGCAACACCCGCAACAACCATTGCCGCAGCCGGATATGCAGCAGTACCCGCAACCCGCTACTGTGCCACAACAGGCACCGAAAGAAACAGTACGGCCGGTACCGCAGCAGGAGCAGTCGATACCGCAAACGGGTGGTGTTCGTGAGGCAGTGCGTCGATTGCCCAACGACCAGCAACCTGCAGCCCGCGATTCAGGCCGTCGCGTTGTAACCCCCGAATCTGAAGAAGATGACGATGACTACAACTATGACGCGCCTACCGTTATATCTCATGAAAACCCAGGAATGGGATGGGTGGTTGATAAACTGCCTGAGAATTCAAAAGCAGTAACCATCAATAGCAAGAAATACTTTGTGGCGCCAAACAATACGTACTACCAGGAGATCGTAGACGGAAGACAGATTCGTTATAAAGTAGTAGGAAAACAATAATCATCTTGATTAATCCATGGTAATCTGCGAATCTGCGGCTGAAGGTTAGCCGCAGATTCGCAGATTTTTTAGTATAGGATCAGTATCGCAAGCACGGGCACAAGCAGGCCGGCGAGTGCAAAGATCCAACCGCGCCGCCGGAAACTGTTTTTTCCCCTCATGATGAACATACCCGAAAGGGCAATAAAGATCAGGCTCAGCGCAAATACATCAGAATACCACAACCACCATTGAGCACCGTTGTTCTTATGCAGAAACACCAATTGCGACATCACCGGTTTCTTACGCCAGGTATTGATCTCCGCCCTGCCATTCTCCAGTTT
This sequence comes from Chitinophagaceae bacterium, assembly GCA_031424835.1. Classification (GTDB taxonomy): domain Bacteria; phylum Bacteroidota; class Bacteroidia; order Chitinophagales; family Chitinophagaceae; genus Sediminibacterium. The sequence goes on along the minus strand of JANPIE010000098.1, from coordinate 10,067 downwards.
AATCGTTGCATCTGCATCCTTGTATGAGATCACCAGCGTACTATCCTTGCGGTAATCATACTGTCGCATTTCTTCCAGCCCATACCGCTTACTGAATGCCTGGATACTGTCTTTGTGAACACTACCCACCGGCAGACGAAAACCGGTTTGTACTTTCTGATGCTCATACAGGTATTTATCCGGTTTCCATTGTTTACGGTGGTTCTGTGCAATACCAGAAATACCAAAAGCAATGATCAGTCCTACATAAAAATACCCCAGGTCACGGTGGATGCTACGCAGTTTACGGTTGTTCAGCAAAGGTTCACGCATGGAAATAGATCTGCTTTTTTGAGAGCACAAATCTAACGGAACAAACTACAGGGCATTTATCAAATCAGTAAATAGATCGATGCGTGAATCACCAGGTTAACAGGAGTTTTTTATTGCCACAGATTAACACAGAAGGTGAAATTAAGGGGCAAGGCGTTGAATGGTCCATTGAGCGCCCGCTGAGAGGGAATACTGTATCCTGTCGTGAAGTCTGCTGCTTCGCCCCTGCCAGAATTCAATACGCGTTGGCCGCACCAGATAACCTCCCCAATGCGGTGGTCGCGGGATGGGCGCACTGGCATACTGGTTTTCGAGATCGAGAAATTTTTGTTCAAGTTGTTCCCTGCTTTCCATCGTCCGGCTCTGAGGCGAGGCCCAGGCACCAATTCGGCTAGCTGTGGGACGGGAATCAAAATACCGGTCGCTTTCTTCCGAACTGGTTTTTTCAACCGTTCCTTCTATGCGCACCTGGCGTTCCAGTTCCTTCCAGAAAAAAACAAGCGCGGCCCTTGGATTTTCAGCAAGGGTTTCACCCTTATCACTTTGATAATTTGTGTAGAAGACAAACCCTCTTTCATCATACCCTTTCAGCAAAACGATACGTGCAGAGGGCATCCCCTCTTTGGTTGCAGTAGCGAGCGTCATGGCATTCACCTCATCAATCTGGCTGTTAATCGCTTCCTCCCACCAGATGGTAAACTGAGTAAAGGGATCTGCCGCTACCTCCGACTCCGACAGTGCATGTAATTTATAATCCCGGCGTATGTTGGCTATGGAGGGGTTCATGGAGCAAAGTTAGGAGTTATGAGTTATGAGTTTAGAATTATGAGTGATGCAAATTGATACCTCTCAACTCATAACTCTCAACCCCTATTCCGTAATGTCTACTTTCTCCACACTATGCTTGCCGGATACAAATGTGTATACAGCGGGAATGACGAGAAGGGTTAATACCAATGAGAACAGGAGCCCACCCACCACTACTATACCCAGTGGTATACGGCTGGTAGAGGCCGCACCTAAGCTTAATGCGATCGGCAAAGCACCCAGTGAGGTGGCGAGACTGGTCATGAGAATCGGGCGCAGCCTTTGCGTGGAAGCTTCGATCACCGCATGCATTTTACTAAGCCCTCCCTTTCTTTTCTGGTTGGCAAATTCAACAATGAGGATCCCGTTTTTCGTGACCAGTCCTATCAACATGATCATTCCAATCTGCGAAAAGATATTCAGTGTCTGATTGAAAATCCATAAACTGAGCAATGCCCCCGCCAATGCCAGCGGCACCGTGAGCATGATGGTGAAAGGATCAAGGAAGCTTTCAAATTGTGCAGACAGTACCAGGTAGATGAGTATTAACGCCAGAACGAACGCAAACATGATATTGGACGAGCTCTCCGCATAATCGCGCGAGGGACCATTCAACGCAGTCTGGTAACTTTCGTCGAGTAATTTATCAGCTATGCGTTCCATAGCTTCGATTCCATCCCCGATGGTTTTATCTTCTGCCAGTGATGCAGAAATGGTTGCGGCTTTATAGCGGTTAAAATGGTACAGTGTTGCCGGATTACTGCTTTCTGTAAGGTTAACCACGGCATCCAGCGGGATATTATCACCGTTCCGGTTGCGCACGTAGAGATTGCGTATATCGTTGGGATTATTTCGTTTGTCGCGTTCAACCTGCGCAATTACTGAATACTGAAAACCGTTCATGATAAAATAAGCCACCCGTCCACCGCTGAATGCAGCCTGAATAGCGGCCACAACATCTGCAGTAGACAATCCCAGATCCTTTACCCGCATCCTGTCGATGGTAAGTTGGACCTCGGGTTTATTGAATTTGATATTTACGTCTACGTTCGCAAATGTCTTGTCCTTCCTGGCTTCATCCAGGAATTTAGGGATCACTTCTTTTAGTTTGGCAAGATCCTGGTTCTGAAGGATAAACTGTACGGGCAGGGCGCCCCTTGATCCAAGGCCCACAGAAATGGTTTGCTCCTGGGTGGCAAATATCCGCGCGTCATTGAATCGCGCTAACTTTCTTTGCAGGTCATTTGCAATATCATTCTGGCTTCGCTTTCTTTGATCAGGTTCTACAAGTGCCAGCCTTGGCGTTGAGGAATTCGTTGATCCACCAAACCCACCAAAGCCACCGGGCGTACGGGCAAAAACAAAATCCCTTTCCGGTACGGAATCATAGAGATAGTTGGTGATGCTATCGGCCAGTTTCTGCATATAGCTGTAACTGGTGCCCTCTGCAGCGGTAACGTTGAAACGGATACTGCTCCTGTCTTCCAGCGGGGCAATTTCACTTTTGAGGGAATTACCTATCAGGAAGATCAGCGCGGAACAGGCAAGTACAATAACCCATGCCATCCATCGCACCTTCATAAAGCCCTGCAACAATCGTTTGTAACCGTTTTCCATCCCTACAAAAAACGGTTCTGTCTTTTTATAGAACCAGCCCTCATGTGCGTTCTTGGTATTGAGGTAAACATTGAGCACAGGCGTAATGGTCAACGATACAAAGGCTGAAATCAGCACAGCAGCGGCAAGGGTTACACCAAACTCACGGAAAAGTCTTCCCACGAAGCCCTCCAGGAAAATTACCGGCAGGAACACCACGGCCAGCGTGATAGAGGTTGAAATAACGGCAAAGAAAATTTCTTTACTTCCCTCCAGCGCAGCTTTTCGTATCGGAAGGCCTTCTTCCAGTTTCCGGAAAATATTTTCAGTAACAACAATGCCATCGTCTACCACCAGCCCCGTAGCCAGTACGATACCCAACAGCGTAAGGATATTGATGGAGAATCCGGAAATGTACATGATAAAGAAAGTGGCCACTAATGATATAGGTATATCGATCAAAGGCCGTAACGCCACCAGCCAGTTTCTGAAGAAGAAAAAGATAACCAGTACCACAAGACCAATGGAAATAAGTAATGTTTCTTTAACTTCTTCCAGCGAACGCCTGATGTTTACGGTGTTATCAATCAGCACATTGAATTCTATGTCTGATTTATTGCTCTTTTCAATCTGTGCAAGACGTTTATTAAACTCATTGGCGATCTCAATATTATTTGCGCCGGGCTGTGGTATAATAGCAAGGCCCACTGCATTCAGACCATTGTATTTCCATGTCTGTTCCAGTTGCTCGGGCGCTATTTCTACCCTTGCCACATCACCCAAACGCACAATGCCGTTTACATCCTGTTTGATGATCAGGTCACGGAACTGCTGTTCATTCTGTAACCTTCCCAATGCGCGGATGATAAGCTCAGTATTATTACCATAGATCTTACCCGGAGGCAATTCGATGTTCTCTGTGTTGATAGCTGCACGCACTTCGCTGAATGAGACGTTATGCGCGCTCATTCGATCCGGGTTGAGCCAGAGACGCATGGCGTATTTCTTCTGGCCGAAAATATTAACTGAGCTTACATCTTTAATGGTCTGCAACTGTTGCTGCAACACATTCTCGGCATAGTCACTAAGCTCGAGCAGGCTTTTGGTACGACTTTGTATGGCGAGTATCAGGATAAAGTCACTGTTCGCATCCGATTTGGAAACAATCGGTGGCGCATCTATGTCCTGGGGAAGTGAACGTTGCGCCTGACCCACTTTATCCCGCACATCGCTGGCGGCTGCCTCAAGATCGATGCCCAGGTTAAATTCAATGGTAATATTGCTGCTGCCTAAGGAACTGGAAGAAGAAATAGAACGGATACCGGGTATACCATTTACCTGCTTTTCAAGCGGCTCGGTAATCTGGTTCTCGATAATATCCGCATTGGCGCCTGTGTATTGCGTACTGACGTTGATAATGGGCGGATCAATGGCGGGATAGTCGCGCACCGCCAGGAACGTAAATCCCACCACACCAAACAGGATGATCATGAGGTTCATCACTGTTGCCAACACGGGCCGCTTCAAAGATAACTGGGAAATATTCATGGGTGCTTATCTCTTCTTTTGACAGGAATGATGCCATCGCCACGGCATTTAATTGCTGAGCTGATCCAGTGTTTTTACACTGCGAACCTTGAGTACCGACTTAGGCCGCGCAAACAAAACGCCTGTAACCACTATGGTGTCACCGGTCGTCAGCCCCTTTATCACTTCCGCATTATTGGCCTGTCGGTCGCCGGTTTCTACATTCACAAACACTGCTTTGCCATTTTTCACCAGCACCAGTTGTTTGTTCTTATCATCGGGAATGATGGCATTTGTGGGAACATAAATGGCCCGCTGGCCCCGCTTGGCTTCCAGCAGCACTTTTACATAGGCGCCGGGATTTGCTTTTGTATCCAATAATATGGCGCGCACCTTGAGGTTACGCGTATTCTGAATTACCTGCGGTTCTGTTGCCACAATTACTCCTTTGGTCATGGTCTTATTGATGGCATCAAGCTGTACATCCACAAAGCCACCTTTTTTTATAAGGCCACTGTATTCTTCGGGAATGGTAAAATCAATTTTGATCCTGTTAAGCTGCTGGATTGTTGCAATGATACTGGCGGGAGAAAGATAGGCGCCCAGGCTAACCTGGCGTAAACCCACCACCCCGCCAAAAGGTGCCCTGATCACCGTTTTTGCCATCTGCGCTTCTGTAAAAGCGATATCAGCTTTCAGGCTGCTTACCTGGTTTACGGCAGCATCATAATCGGCCTGGTTGAGGCCCCCAATTGTCAGAAGTTTGCGCAAACGTTCTTCCGTTTTCTGTGCAAGGTCAAGTTGTGCCCGGGATTTACGGAGATTCGCCACAAAATCCGCATCATTGATCTTAGCCATTACTGTACCCTGCTGAACATAAGAACCTTCGGGAATATTGAGGTAAGTAAGCCGCCCGCTGATTTCGGGGTGTAGTTCCACAAATTCATTGGCTACCACCGTTCCATTGGCTTCCACTTTACTGACTACATCCTGAGGCGCGGCAATGATCACATCAACCACCACGGGTTGCTGGGCATTATTGGCTGATTTGGGTGCTTCTTTTTTGCTCTTACACGCCACTACGAAAACAGCAGCAAGGATTAAGAGGTATCTACTTTTCAAAGGCGGAAGATTTATAGGCGCTTAAAGATAGAAATATATTCATATCTGGCAGTGAATACGATGTACAAATGGTTGGGGAAGCGGAAATAATCGGTGATGGGGTGTAGAAGTGCGCTACTGGCTGTTAGCTTTTGAATGTTGCTGCATGCATACGCAACTAAAATACATAGCGGAACCTTCGCCCGGAAACATACGGCCCTTCCGTTACTTCGTCCTCCCACCCCGCCAATCGTATTTTTTAGATTTGAATTGGTCAAATGACTTCTGAATATAGTAACCCAATTCGAGCTCATTGAGCAGCGTGAGTACTTCATAATCCGGTCGAAATTCGCTCATAAAATCTTCTAGATCGGGCGAGGTCAGCTTGGTAAGTTTTTTGACGAACAGTTTGGTGAATCGCCTGTCTATATATTTATCATGCTCCTGCTCTATCAGTCTTTTTTGAAGCGCTTCTATACTCCGGTTACGCTTGGTGCGAAACATATTGATAATCTCGTTGAGATCGAAACCTACGGTGAGTCCGCCCGGGTTATAGTTGGGGTTGCCGCTCAAACGCAATCCCGGTTTTTTGAATTCAAATATCTTGGCGTAGTCCCTGCGGTTCTGAATCGAGTCAAATTTGTAGTAGTTGTTCCGAACTTTTACCTCTGGTAACTGCGTGGAATATACATGGATCATCACATTGAAACTCGTCATATTGCCAATGGTATCAACGGCATATTTCATAGTGGATTTGCCAATTAGCGAAAACCAGATAGAATCTCTTGACGGCACTGTTATGGTATACCTGCCCGCCGAATCTGTGATAGTGCCTTTACCGGAATTGCTGAATACTGCCACGGCTTCCAGCGGTCGGCGCGCCGTGATGTCGTACACCGTTCCGCTGATGGTTACCACCTGCGCATTAATGCTTTGGGAAAAGCACAACATACCCAGCAATAACAAAGCAGATAGGGGTAACCGTTTTCTCAAATCCATGATTTAGCCTGTAATATTAAAGCAGGGTGGGGAGAGTACAAGGATTGGGGGTGGAATTAACGTGGTTTTTGGAAATTTCGACCGTAGGGAGAAATCTGTTAATCCATAGACTTTCTCTCTGCGCAAACTCCGCGCCCTCATGTTCTCTGCGGTTGGAAAAAATCTAAAAAGTTCAGGATACTCATAATTCGCAAACGCCAGCCAACCGCGGAGAACATGAGGACGCAGCGTTAGAACTTGGTGTCTATAATATACGGTAACATCGTTCTCCAGGTGGGCCAGTCATGGGTAATATCTGCTCCCCATATATCCAGGTCATACCAGATACCCTTGCTGTAGAGGATGCCCGCAAATTTCCGGGAGGCATCGGGGTCCTCATAGTTACCACTGCCTGTATAGATATGTATATGGTGGCTGGCCCGGATCTTATCCAGGTACCATTCATCACCCAGGTTGGGAAGATAATGAGCGGGACTGTTGTAATATACCTGGTCATCAAAAAAGCCTTTGGTATACTCTGTCAGATCATATACACCGCTCATACTGATGGCGCCATTGATGATATCGGGTCTTTTCAGAAAAAGGTTCATTGCGTGTAATGCCCCAAAAGAAGCGCCACAGGTATACACCATGGTATCCTGGCTGGTGGCGTTGCGTATAAAAGGAACTACTTCATTAAATACATATTCATTGAACTGGTTATGACGGATTGCCTTATGTGCGGGTTCCATCTCATTGTTCATCCAGCTTTCTTTGTTCATACTGTCGATACTGAATACACGAAGTTTACCGGCATTGATCAACGGTGCCAGCGCATCTATCAGCTGGAAACGCTCATATTCCAGGTAATCTGCCGCAGCCGTTGGAATCAGCAGCAGGGCAAAACCAAAATGACCATAGGAAGCAATGGGCATGTCTTTGCCAAGTGCGGGACTATACCAGGAAGTAAGTTCTCTGTTCATGGGTTTTATTTTATGTGCAACCTATTCGTCAATACAGGTTTTTTTGATCTCCTTCCAAAGGTCGCGGTAACATTGCGCTGCATAGCTGCTGGGTGCATACGTTTCAAGTGGCGCTTCATGCACCCCCATCTTTTCAACATCGCTCAGGTAAGGAACATAATTTTTAAAGAAATATTTATCCTTATAAAAACTGCTCATGACTTCGTGGTGCAGGTTTTTACGGTGATCCACCATACTAAAAAAACATTTCAGCCGTGATGCGTCCAGGCCATTGTCTTTGAAATAGGCCAGCACCGTTTCAAAGGAGCGTATGGATAAGGTAGTGGGAATGTTGGGCATCAGGATAAAATCAGTACCCGCAAAAACCGCATCATGTAATAGAGAGATACCGGGCGGGCAATCGAGAAATACAATATCATACTCCTTCTTTACTGAACCCAGCAATGATGAAATCTTCCTTTTGGATTGTTTCATCTCGCTCAGTAAAATATCAGCGTGCCTGGCAGACAGGTCCGCTGGTATAATATCAAGGTTTGCATAGGGGCTGGTTTGCGCAGCCGCCAACAAACCCGCCTCACTGCTCAGCAGTTTTCGTGATTCATTTTTTGCCGCTTCGGCGCCCAGATAAAAAGAAGAGGAACCTTGCGGATCCATATCCCATACCAGGGTTTTAAATCCTTCTTTGGCGGCTAAATACGCAAGGTTGATAGTGGCGGCTGTTTTTCCTACCCCGCCTTTCAGGTTGTAAAGTGCTATGGTGACCATGCTCTAATATACAGGATTTCGGTAAAGGAACAGCGGTTAGCTTTTAGCAGTTAGTTATTAGCCAATTGCTGTATTTGCCAACTGCTAACCTCTAAAAGGTAACAGCGCAATTGTGAAGCTGCGAGCTATGAGCTACAAGCCATGAACCAAAACCTCGCAGCTCATAGCTCGCAGCTCGTAGCTTACAACAACCACCCTAACACCAGGCACACTAACACTATAAACGGCGCAGGTATTTTCTTAATACTCAGCAGGAAGAAAGTAGCCAGTACAACCACCAGGTCCCAGATACCCATCATCTCTCCCTTTACCAGCGATGCCAGAAATGTATCTTTAATCAGGTAACAGGTTGCGCCGGCCATAATACCTACCACGGCGGCGTTGATTCCCTCGAGTGAGCGGTAGATGACTGCATATTTTTTGAGGTTTTGCCATACGGGAAAGAAAAAAAGTACCAGCAACGCACTGGGCAGAAAAATTGCGATGGTACCTATCAGGCATCCAAGCAACTGCATGGCCGGCCCTTCATCACGCATTACCATACCGCCTGTAAATGCGCCAATAGAAAACACCGGACCCGGTATGGCACGCACAATGCCGGAACCGGTTAAAAAATCTTCACGGGATAGCCGCAATACTTCCCGGCCGGTTTCCTGAACACGCTTGGTTTCGGGGCGGGTTACATATTGTTCGTACATCAGTGGCAATAACACGTCACCCCCGCCAAAAACAAGGCTTCCGAAACGATAGGCATTTTCAAAAAGGTTCACCGGTTTACGGTGCTCCCAGTTCTGGCTGCTCGCTGTTTCAGAAACATATCCCGCTATAGCAAACAAAGCCAGGAAAATGGCCATATTGCCCCATTTTATTTTTTTAGGTGGCGTCCCTTTCTGCGGAATACGCCGGTCACTGAAATTTGTGGCGATGCCTCCAGCCACTATCAAAGCGGGGAATATCCAAGGAGATTTGAAGGCCAGGAACGTTGCCACTGTTGCTACCAGCATGATCACCCGGGTGATGGTATTGTGTATCGCTTTTCCGAAAATGCGGTAGGTGGAATAGGCAATAAACCCAATGGCCATGGGCATAACAAATTTAAATACGCCCAGCTTTATGCCCATCGCATCCATATAATTCAGCAGGAAAGACATGGCACCCATAATGATGCTGGCAGGGGCAATCCATATCAGTAAAGTAACTACAGCAAGCCGTAACCCGCCTCTTTTATAACCGATCAGGGCCAAAGTCTGGGTAGAAGAAGCGCCGGGCAGTAGCTGGCAAAAACCATTGTACTCTACCAGTTCTGTTTCAGTAACATCTTTCCGTTGATGCACAAAGGTTTTCATCATCATGCCCATATGGCCCTGCGGTCCCCCAAATGCGGTAAGACTATGCCAGAATACAGCACGCAGAAAGGGGATATGGCGGAGTAGTGGCAATAAGCGCAGGTTAGATTGGCAAATTACCAAATGAATATTGAATACCGAACAGGGAATATCGAATCAGGAAGGCCTCCAACCTTTATTATCCTATGTTCAATAAAGGATTAGGTAGAATAGTTTCAATTACATCTGCAATACCCGCTACCGATTTTTTGTATACCCGCTCAGAACCATTATTGGCTGCCCCAAATGTCTTAATGCCTCCGTGTAGCTCTGTGGTGCACAGAGGGATCTACAAGCTAATCTGCGTGCGACTTTGCGTGCATAATCCTATGTCGAATACCGAACAAGGAACGCTGAAGGGAGAAAGTTCACTCGGCGTAAACTCGCCATCCTCCTGTGCTCTGGGGTTGGAGCGATCAAACAAAGATTGATGAGCCTCATGATTGAAAAGGTTTTCACCGCAGAGCCCCGGTGAAAACGGAGGTTTCGCAGAGGCTTCATTCTTTACGCCAGAGCCGGTAATCATTTTTCATGATCCGGTTCAGCTCGGAATGCGTGTAGGCATACCGGCAAATAAATACAATGATCATGGTGGCCAGCGCTAGTCCGGATA
>JANPIE010000097.1:0-14786 GCA_031424835.1 Chitinophagaceae bacterium | reverse complement strand
TTAGTAATCTTGTTTCCATGTACCAGAATATCTGTAACCTGTGCGTTAAAAGGCGAACCAGGATCGGCAATTGTGGCTTGCCTTACAAGTATCTTCATGCAGCGGGGTAAAATTTTCTGCAATATAACCTGAATTTTTTCTTTTCCCTCCTATATTTGCAACCCGTTTCAAGTTCGGGACGTAGCGCAGCCCGGTAGCGCACACGTCTGGGGGGCGTGGGGTCGCAAGTTCAAATCTTGTCGTCCCGACCATGAAACGTATAAATCGCACAAAAGGCCCGTAAACAGTATTGTTTCCGGGCTTTTTTTGTATACAGCTACCTGCGGGCATCATCGCCTACATTAATGCGAATCCCATCCAGAGAAATACCAGGCTGCTGTAAGCAAAAAGGATCCAACTGAGAATTTTAATCCGCTGCTCCTTTTTTGATTGCCAGAATAGTACAACAGCACCGCCCGAAAATAACAGGTTCATTACCGTGAGCTGGAAAGGATCCCGGAGTGCTTCAGGAAATTTCATCAACCAGTCATGGTGTACCTGCGCCAGACTCCCTGATGCGTCAAACGACAGATCGATCCACCAATACAGGTTGAGGGAAACAACAGATATCAACACGATACCTGCCAGCAACATGAGCAACCTGGTCTTCATTTTTAATAATGTTGACGTAAATATGATCTAAATTTTGTGAATTGTGCCCGTTTAGTTTGAAGGCTTAATAAACCTGTGTTACAGGATATTAGGTTACCTTGCTACCATGAATAAGAAAGGACCGATCATTGTGATTGAAGATGATGCTGAGGATCAGCAGATCATGCAGGAAATTTTTGATAAACTGGGCTATGCCAATAAGATCGTTTTTTTTCACGATGGCAATGAAGCGCTTGCCTATCTTAATGAAAGGGACGTGCAGCCTTTCCTGATTTTATCAGATATTAATATGCCCAAAATTGACGGGTTTGAGTTGCGTAACAAAGTTTTTACCAATGAACAACTGCAGACTAAGTGTATCCCTTATCTTTTCTTCACAACCGCCGCCAATAAAAAATCAGTGATCGACGCATATGCTTTGTCTGTACAGGGATTTTTTAAAAAACCCAATTCCTTTGTTGACCTTGAAAACACCATTCGGAAGATTGTTGAGTATTGGCAGGAATGTATTGCGCCGAGCCAGTTTGATTAATAGTTTGTTCTTTGTTTTCCCGCGTTACATCCTGCGGCGATCAGGCACGCAATACCAACTAAACGCTTTTTAACCCTGCAGCATACTGCACAATGCCAGTTGTGAATTCATTTTATTGGCATTTCTTTCATTTGCCCAGTTATTGAATTTTAGTATTTTACCTGTCTTAAATTCAGCCTCATGAGACAGGTTCATCGCTTTAGCGCTGCTGGGTTACTACTATTTTTATTGATGCCGGGATACGCACAATTCAGTAAAAGTGAGAATGGGCATTTTATACGTAAGGATAACAAACCCTTTTTCTGGCTGGGTGATACGGCATGGGAACTATTCCACCGTCTGGGCCGCGAAGATGCCGATACCTATCTTAAACGCAGAGCAGAGCAGGGATTTACGGTAGTTCAGGCGGTGGCACTGGCAGAACTGGATGGACTGCATACGCCTAATGTTTATGGCGACTTGCCACTGGCAGACGACGACCCTGAAAAACCCAATGAAAAGTATTTTCGCCATGTTGACTATATAATTGACAGGGCCGCCTCTTACCAGATCAATATCGCGCTTTTGCCTACCTGGGGTGATAAGATATTCAAGGACCGGTGGGGCACAGGTCCCGAAATTTTCAACGAAAAGAATGCAGCCGCTTACGCGGGATGGCTCGCAGAACGGTACAGGAACAAGACAAACATTATCTGGTTGCTAGGGGGCGACCGCAATCCCCGACATGCGAAAGATATTTCGATCTGGAACGCAATGGCCGCCGCTATTATGGAGAAAACCAATGGAAAAGCGATGATCAGTTTCCATCCCCAACCAAATGAACTGGGTGCTGCCGAATGGTTCAGAGATCAACAATGGCTTACTTTTAATATGTTCCAGACGGGGCACTGCAGGGAAACAGCTGTGTATGATAAGATCCGGGCTTCCTATAACAGCAAGCCTGTACGGCCCGTTATTGACGGTGAACCCATATATGAAGATCATCCTGTCTGTTTCAATGCCCGGGACCTTGGTACTTCCAACGCCTATGATGTGCGCCGTTCAGCGTACCTGGACCTGCTGGCTGGTGCTTTTGGCCATACATACGGTTGTCATGATGTATGGCAAATGTACAGTGCCAGGTATGAAGGGGTAAATGGTCCGCACATGCATTGGCAGGCTGCACTGGAATTGCCGGGTGCTAACCAAATGCAATATGTGCGTCAATTGATGGAATCATTTTCATTTTCTGACCGCGTTCCGGATCAGTCGCTGATCCGTGAAAACAATTACGATGCATCAGTGCGTGTACAGGCAGCCCGGGGGAAGGATTATGTATTGGTATATACTGCCGCTGGAAAAAGTTTTACCGTACTGCTGGAAAAGATGAAGGCCCGGCAACTCAATGCATACTGGTTTGATCCCCGCAATGGTAAAAAAACAGTTTTGGATCCTGTTGTAAACAAGGGCAGCAGAAAGTTTACTCCACCCTCGAACGGGTATGGACAGGATTGGATACTGGTGCTTTACAGGTAACGCTCTTTAATTTATTCAGTCAATAGAAAAATGCGCAGTTGTTTAGGAACCAAGAATAGAAAAGTACGAATGAAATAAAAACAAGCCAGCGATTTACCGAATTATAATTCCCGAAAATTTTTGGTGGGATGTTTACTCCCTTTCGCGATCGTTCCGTTCCTCCGTTTTCTCTTCCGTTACCGCATCCTGCGAAGAAGGGTCGATTTCTTTTTTATCCTTATTGTTGCGCACATTGATAAAGATGATCAATGCAATACCTACAATGATCACGAACACAACCGTTGCAACATTGAAATTTTCCATATACCTGAATATAAGTTATTATCCTTCCTTTTCCTCGAAAGCAGGGTTATGTTTGTATTAAGCTTCTGGTGCTGTTATGAGTTCTCGGCAACCAGCGACTCGATGCGGACTACCTCTAGATTACGGCTAGCGGGACCGTTCAGTACTTTGCCGTCGCAGCTAAACCTGGCTCCATGACAAGGACAGTCCCATGACCGTTCCGCTCCGTTCCATGCAACATTACACCCCATATGGGTGCAGGTTGGACTTACTGCATGCAGTTCCCCATGCTCATCTTTGTAGAGCGCAAGGGTATGTCCCTCGTATTTCAACACTTTTCCTTCACCAGGCGCCAGTTCTGCAAATGAGTCCAGCTTATCTGCGGGAAGTATTTTGGATACGAGCTGTTTGGCCACATCAGCGTTCTCTTTAATGAAATTCACAAAGCCTGCAATGGGTTTAATGCGGTTGGGTCTAAACAGTGCGCTGCAGGGGTGCTGTTCACCCATGACCATGCTTTTTAATATCCCGGCAGCCACACCACTATACACCATTCCGTTACCGCTAAAGCCGGTGGCCACATAGATATGTTCTGAATGTCCCGGTAATTGTCCAATATACGGCAACCCGTCTGAGGGCTCGTAATACTGGGATGACCATTTATACGCTATCTCTTTAACAGGAAAATATTTGCGGATATGTGTCTCCAGTTGCCTAAAGCAAGCCTCTGTATTTTCGTCGTGCGCAGTCTTATGGTCCTCGCCACCTGCGATAAGGTATTTCTGACCGTCAACTACCTGTGTGCGGTAATAATGGTAAGGATCGTAGGAGTCGTACGCCAGCGCCTCAGGATAGGCACGTTCTTTTTCGAGTGTTACTGCCATTGCATAGCTCCGGTAGGGGGCACAGCGCAGGTGGAGCAGGTTAATGCCCATTGGTATATGTGTTGCGTAAATGATGTCTGCCGCCTGATAGTTGCCGAGTGAAGTTTCGATCTGCAAGGGTGAAACATCTTTTACATCCTCTACGCGGCAATGCTGTACAATGACACCACCTGCATTTTCAAAGGCAGCCGCAAGTGCATACACATAATCCAACGGATGAAACTTAGCCTGGTTTTCGATGCGCAGCGCCTGCTCAAAGGGTATGGGCACGGGTATTTCATCGCTGTAGCCAATATCCAGACCAGCTTTTACCGAAGCGTCGTATATTTCCTGCAATTCCTCCGTCTGTTTGGGCGTTTGTGAAAAAAGAAAGGCAGGTGTTTCCTCAAATGCACACGCGATACTGTAACGCGCGATATTGTTTTTTATCAGTTCTATCGCATCGCGTACAGCGCGGGCAACAAGCTTTGCATTTTCTTCCCCAAAATTACTGATGAGCGTGTTGTATGGTGTGTCAAGCAAAGTATTCAGGTGCGCTGTAGTTCCCGAGGTGGTGCCAAAACAGAGAGTCTGCGATTCAAACACGATACATTTTTTACCCGATTCCTGTAACAGCAACGCTGTAGTAATACCAGTAATGCCACCGCCTGCGATGGCTACATCATAGGTTATGTTTTGCGGACTGTTGTGAGGCATGTATTCCTGCACACTATCCTGCCATAAACTGTTACAACTGCCATCACGAGAAATCATACAATTTATTTATCAATGAGTATATTCTTTTAATGAATGCAAAACGAATACCAGCTGGCATGGATTTTTTGCCCTTGCATAAAAACACCGTATGAAAGCGAATGAAGCCACACTAAACCGTCCCGGGGGCGAAAGGGTTCTTGATGCATCGTATGTAATTTCCAACATTGATGACCGTATCAAACAATTGAAAAAAGAAGAAGCCTGGGACAAGAGTGACCGCAATGCCATAACCCTGGTGAAAAACGACCAGATGACCATCGTACTGGTTTGCCTGCATAAAGGAGCAGACATAGCGGAGAATACCGTGGATGGAATGATTACGCTCGAGGTAATTGAAGGCAGAGTGACTGTGACCACCGGCACCGAAACCCTTGAGTTGTGCGAACATGCACTCATAACCTTCCGGCCCAATATTGGTCATAGTGTACATGCAGATAAAGAATCAGCGGTATTACTGACGACTTGTGGGGTGTGAGGATACTAGTGGCTGAAAGTGGTTAAAGGAATTAAAACGGTTAAGCGGTAAATGTAGTTGCCAGGGTTACTAATGTTGCGATTCAATGGAGGGTAGGCGGCTGATTGATAAGAATTATTTAATCCCTAATACCTGTTTAACCCTTTTAACCTCCTTGACCAATTTAACCGCTATAACCGTTTTAATCCCCAAACATCCCAGATGTGTAGAAAAAAATCCTTAATAAGCAATTGTCAGGGGATGTTTTTCGCCTGCGGGTGATAAACCGGGTGGAAACCAGGTTGCGGGCCCTGGAATCAGATTTTAACCAGGAATGCTAATGAAGCAACTTTTCGTTCTTGCGGGCATGTTTCTATTGGGAGGGTGTTTAGGGGCACCTGCGGACCAGCAGGCCGTTTCTATAGACACATTGTCTGTAGCGGCAGTAGATTCAGTTGTTGTTAAGGAACAAACGCCTGGGGAGCCATCTTCGGGCGCTTCCGAAAATTTATCGGATACGATGGGCGGTATCGTTGGATCTTCCATCAATACGGGTAGAACATCTCCATCTGAACTGATCGATTATGCGCAGACACTAATGGGTACACCCTATGCCTGGGCATCCACGAATCCTAAAGTAGGTTTCGATTGTTCCGGGTTTATCACGCATGTATTCAACCATTTTAATATTACGGTTCCGCGTTCCTCTATAGATTTTACCAATGTAGGCGAAACAGTTCCGATAGATGAGGCGCGGAAGGGAGACATCATACTTTTCACCGGTACCAACCCCCTGGAGACGAATGTGGGCCATATGGGTCTCATTGTATCCAACAATGAAGAGGGCCTTCGCTTTATTCATTCCACTTCCGGCAAAGCCATGGGCGTAACCATCACACCGTTGAATGAACAATACAGAAAAAGATTTGTAAGAGTCAGCAGACTGTTTAACTAAGTACGAAGTAAACTCATTCGTACTTATAACTTAATGCCTAGAACTTAATACTTATAACTTAACACCTGCTAATCATTGCGTACTTCATACTTCGTACTTCGTACTTGACCATTATTCTACAATAAGCTGCTGCGAATAAACAGTTCTGTTAAACACATCCGCTATCTGAATAAAATATACGCCCCTTGCATGTTGGGCAGGGAAACTGAAGCTATGGGTGGTAGACTTGGCATTGGTAACATTCATTTTTCCTTCCATGATGGCCTTTCCGTTAACATCTACCATGATCATTCTATATTCGCCTTTGTCTTTCATGTTAGCCGTTTTTATCTGGAAGCGACCATTGGTGCGAAGCGGATTGGGAAAAATACCAATCACCGGCAGGTTGTTATCCTCTGTTTCCACAGCCTGTGAGAAACTGATGTTGCGCTCATTCTCAGCTTTTTTGTCTTTCCCTTTCTGCTGGAACAAAAGGTTGCTGCTGGCCATATCAGAAATATTGGCAAGCCCTTCTATTTTTTCACCTACGGGGGTTGCCTCAAAGGTTGACCAGTTCACTTTATACAGTGGTGAGAAAGTTTTACCAAAGGTGCTTCCGCAACTTACCACCAGGTTTCCATCCTCGTCAACCGAAGCGCCGTTAGAGGTAAATTCCTGCGGCAGATTTTTGATCATGCCTATATAGTCTGCTTTCTTACTGGGCAGGCTTATTTTAAAAACATGGTTACGGACCGTTACCAGGTAAAGATTCCCATCGGCGGAAGCCACCAGGTCGCCGCCCCATGAGGTGCAGCTTGACCGAACCATTACTGAGTTCCGGGGATTATCTATCAACACACCCAGGTCCTGTATTACGGGTGTTTCCTTCGTACTGAACTTGATCAGGTGTTCACCGTCATTCGTTAGTGCATAACCAAAACCGTCGGCGCCTATTGTCATGCGCGTAACCTGGTTGGCCACATCTTCACGATTATGCAGCAGGTTTAGTGACTGGCTCTCGAAACATGTAAAAGAGGGTTCGGGCTGCTTGAGATCGATATAGCGCAACTCCGATAAAGTCTGTGGTATGTAATACAGCCTGTCGTTCTTTGCATCAAACGCCATACAGGCTACTGAGCCGCCCATCGGTAGTTGCGTTTCATCACTGCCGACCAAATTCTTATTTTCATAGGGGCGGAAGCCATTGTTTCTGTAAGCGTATCTTTTCTTTATATCGTAAATGTCCTTTAACTGTTTGCCGCCATAGATGTCTATGGCACTTACGTGGTTATAGAGTGCAGGACTGCTACTGCCGGATGTAATAATAAATGTTTTCCTGGTATCCGGCTGCGCAAAACAGGCAAGGGATGCAAGGCAAAAGACCGCCGTAGGTAAAGTTTTCATCATAGTAGCGTTTTGAAATCTAAAGGGGTGTATGGTGTTACCCGGATATCCCTGTTAAAATTAAGTGATTGCCCGCACATATAGAACCAAAATGAAGCGCATATTGCCTTAATTTTGAATTAAATCATCCCCATGAAGCGCAGTTTGCTTTTTCTCTGTTTTTTATCCGGCTTTCTCTGCGCTGGCGCCCAGCAAGCAGGGGTAGCGGCTAAGGATATTGACAGGATCGTAAGTATTACCAATGCCGATTATGATATGGGCAGGATCAGTGCAGGTAAACCGCTTGAGTACAACCTTGTCATAAAAAACATTGGTAAGGATACCGTGGTTTTGCAGGATGTGAAAGTGGGCTGCGGCTGTACCACTCCCAAATTCAGGGCAGGCGAGAAATTACTGCCGGGCAAATCTACTTTTATCACGCTTGGTTTTAACGGCGATGCACATGGGGCATTTACGAAAACGGCGGATATACTTTTTGCCGGTGGACTAACCAGGCAGGTAAAGTTTCGGGGTGTAACATTTACTGACAGCACTTCTTCGGTTCACTAGATCTCCCGCTGCTTTCCGTCCATTGCCGGTTTCTTCGGCCTCAGTAATCTTCTGCAAGGTGATCTTACAGGCAACCCTAATAGAATGCGCAAAAAAAAACCATCCGTTGCGGGATGGCTTATTGAAAGTTGCTGAATCAGAATCTTTCCAGTTTCGAGAAGAAAAAATCTGCTTCGATAGTCGCGTTTTCATCGCTGTCGCTGCCATGAACGGCATTTTCGCCCACTGACGCGGCAAATAATTTGCGTATGGTGCCTTCTTCGGCCTGCGCCGGGTTGGTTGCACCGATCAGCTTCCTGAAATCAGCCACTGCATTGTCTTTTTCCAGTACGGCAGCAACAATGGGGCCGCTGCTCATAAAGGCTACCAGTTCGCCGTAAAAAGGCCTTTCCCTGTGGATATCATAGAACAGGCCAGCCTGCTCTTCGGTAAGTTTTGTCCATTTCATCGCTTTCACGGTAAACCCCGCCTGGATAATCTTGTCTAAAATGGCGCCCGTATGCCCTTTTTTGGTGGCATCGGGTTTGATCATGGTAAAAGTTCTGTTGCTCATAGATTTAAATCAAATTTCGGCCGCAAAACTATCCAATTTAATGGGAATACCATGCCTATTTTGTTAATAAGCACCAAATTGATTTGATAGAATAGCATGGAAACCGCAATTTTGCCGCCTTACCATGCAGCCGATAGCCCTTTTTTATCCCCAGCTCAATACGCCTTCCAGGATCGTTATTACCATGCACCAGAAGCCGGATGGCGATGCCATGGGCTCAGCGCTGGGGTTGTACCACTTTCTGGTGGCCCTGGGTCATGATGCCACGGTCATCTCTCCCACGAACTGGGCAGATTTCCTGAACTGGATGCCAGGCATTAAAAAAGTGGTGGACTTTGAGAACCAGAAGGAAAAAGCCAGGGCAATCATCGATAACGCGCAGGTTATCTTTTGCCTCGATTTTAATATCCTGCACCGAACCAAACACATGGAGCAGCCGCTTACACAGGCGGCCTGTACCAAAGTGCTGATCGATCACCATGAACAACCGCAGCAGGAGGCATTTACTTACGGTGTCAGTAACACCGCCAAAAGTTCTACCTGCGAGATGGTATTCGATTTTATCGTGGATTCAGGACACCGGGCCTTATTGAATGCTGAAATCGCAGAATGTTTGTACACTGGCGTGATGACAGACACCGGGTCTTTCCGTTTTCCGGCAACCACCGCTTCAGTTCACCGGATGGTGGCCGACCTTAAAGAGACCGGGTTGCAACATTCGCGTGTGCATGAAAATATCTACGACAATTTTCTTGAAAACCGGCTCAAGTTCATCGGTTTTGCGCTGGTAAACCGGATGGAAGTGTTGTATGAATACAATACGGCACTGATGTATATTACAAAGGAAGACCTGTATGCCTACGACATTAAAACCGGTGATACGGAGGGCCTTGTAAATTATTTGCTCACGATCCGTGGAATTAAATTCGGAGCTTTGGTGGTTGACAGGAATGAAGAGCGGAAATGGAGTTTCCGCAGTAAAGGGTTTTTTGATGTAAATACTTTTGCCAGACAACATTTTGAAGGCGGCGGGCACCAGAATGCCGCGGGCGGACGAAGCAGTGAAAGCCTGGATGCTACTGTAAGAAAATTCAAAGAAGTTATAAAAACGTATCAAAATCAACTACAATAAAAATGATGAGAACAATCACCGCGCTGACAGCAGCGATCGTATTGCTTGCAAGCTGTAACCAATATGAAAAAACCCCTTCGGGACTTGCGTATAAAATCACCAAAGGTGGTAGCAAAGAGACATTGAAGCAGGGACAGTTTGTAAAGTTCAACATAGAGTACAAAGTGCCGCCAAAAGATTCAGTGATCACTACTACGTACGGACATGTGCCGGCTTACCTGGTAGTGGATACTTCCAGGACCAATAAGCATAGCTTTCTGGAGATTATCACTAAAACCGCACCCGGCGACAAAATTGATTTTGTAATGAGTGTGGATACCCTGAAAAAACTCGGAATGCTTGAATACAATGACGTGTTTCATGCAAGGGATATGATCAAAGGCCGTGTGGAGATACTGAAAACCTTTGCAGACCAGACCGCAGCACAGGCTGACCTTCAGGCCGAGCAGGAAATTGAAAAGAAAAATGAACTGAAGGATGTAAAGGAGTACGCTGACAAAAAAGGCGCCAAGACCGTAGCCACTGCCTCAGGTGCATTGGTTGAAGTGGAGAATGCCGGCGATGCGGCCAAAGCCGATTCCGGAACACAGGCCAGGGTTATGTACAAAGGCTATTTAATGAATGGTAAAGTTTTCGACAGCAATATGGACCCCAAAGGTGCTAATAACCAACCACTCGCTGTGAACGTAGGAACCGTGGGCCAGCAGGGTAGCGTTATCAAAGGGCTGGACGAAGCTTTGCGTTTGTTTGGTAAAGGCGGTAAAGGGAAAGTGTTTATTCCAGCCATGCTTGCCTAGGGCCAGAACGGCAACCCCCCGTTGATACCCGCTTATGCCAATATCGTTTTTGACATTGAAGTTGTTGACGTACTGAAAGCAGCTCCCCCGGCACCACAACCAGGGCCGGGCCAAATGCCGCAGCGATAGGAAGCGGTGAAAGAAGTTAAATAGGTTAGCATAGCTAAAAGGGTTAAAGAAGTTAGGGGAGTAAATTTTACCTCTCTTGCCACTTTAACCCTTTTAACTATTTTAGCCCCTTTTGATCACTCTCACCTCACACAACAAACAAGCTCAATTGCCTGCATGGCTTCTTTTACATCATGTACGCGGAGGATTGTAGCGCCTTTTAATAATCCTGCGGTATGCAGAACAGTAGTGCCGTTTAGCGATTCCTCGGCGGTAATGCCGAGTGTTTTATAAATGGTAGATTTTCTTGAAACGCCCAGTAGTAAAGGTTTTGCGAGCATGGAAAAGGAGTTTAGGTTCCTGATCAGCTCAAAATTCTGTGCAGATGTTTTGCTGAACCCAAAGCCCGGATCAATGATGATGTCTGTAATGCCCGCCTGTTTGCAGCTTTCTGTTTTCCCGATAAAATAGTCTAAGACCTCTGTGGTTATATTGCCGTAGACGCTTTTTTCATGCATGGTGCTTTCGGTTCCTTTGATATGCATGCACACATAGGGAGTGCGCAATGCCGCAACAGTTGCCAGCATGTCCTTATCGAAAGATCCGCCACTGATATCATTAATGATGGATGCACCATGTGCTGCCCCGTAACGGGCTACTTCGCTGTGATAGGTATCTATGGAAAGGTAAGCTTGGGGAAATTCCTTGCTGATGGCATCAACCACCGGCAACAGGCGTTTCCATTCTTCTGCGGCGCCAACCTGCTTTGCGCCCGGGCGGGTGCTTTGTGCGCCTATATCCAGTATGGTTGCACCTTCGCGCAGCATCTGTTCTGCTTTGTGTAAGGCATCATCCACACCGGCCATACGGCTTGACTCATAAAAAGAATCCGGCGTAGCATTTATGATGCCCATCACGATGGGCCGCTCTATCACAAGTAGCCTGCCGCAGCAATTCAATGTGAACATAGTAATATGTGTATACCTGTTATCAATTTCCCAATCTCAAAATCCAAAATCCAAAATTTCTATACCTATCTTGCATCCACTTCAAAGATATTGTAAAGGATCAAAGCATTTATTGAATAATGGCCAATACCAACCAGCAATACAACGGGGCGATAGAACGCTGCAGGGATATCTTCATCAAAAAAACAAAGGATTATGGCACCGCCTGGCGCGTATTGCGACCCATCTCGGTAGTGGACCAGATCTTTATCAAGGCGCTGCGTATACGAACCATCCAGGGATTGCAAACGCAGAAGGTAGGGGATGATATTCCTTCAGAATTCAAAGGCATACTTAACTATGCGGTTATCGGGCTCATGCAACTGGATCTGGGAGAACCGAAAGTAGAGGAATTGCCGGTTGAGCAGGTAGATGCATTGTATCACAAATCAGTGGAGTTTGCCCGCTCAACTATGCTCGATAAAAACCACGACTATGGCGAAGCCTGGCGCGAAATGAGCCAGGAAAGTTTTGCGGACCTGATACTGATGAAACTCATGCGTATCAAGCAGATTCTGGGCAATGATGGGAAAACACTGATTAGTGAGGGTATCGATGCCAATTATGTAGACATCATCAACTATTCCGTATTCGCATTGATCTTAATTGAAGAAGGAAAACACTAACTCCCTTATGAAAACTACACTGCTCATTATTCGCTGGATCGTTGGTCTGCTGTTTATTTTTTCCGGACTGATCAAGGTAAATGATCCGCTCGGCCTTAGCTATAAGATGCAGGAATTCTTTGAAGTATGGCAATTACACGGACTGAATGACTATACATTGGCCATGGCCATGGTTATGAACGTGTTTGAAGTGGTGGCAGGTGTAGCCGTGATCATTGGCTGGCATATGCGGCTTTTCAGTTGGTTATTATTGCTGCTGATCATTTTCTTTACATTCCTTACCGGTTATGCATTGTTCTCAGGCAAAATAAAAACCTGTGGTTGCTTTGGCGATTGTCTTCCTTTGACGCCGGCCCAATCCTTTGGAAAAGATATTTTCCTCCTGGTTCTCATCGTCATTTTATTTGCAGCGCGTAAACGAATACAATCCTCCCTGCGTTCCGGTGCAGCCATTGCCTTGCTGATTTTGGTAACGGGCCTTTCCACGTATGCGCAGTTCTATGTTTTGAAAAACCTGCCCTTTATCGATTGTCTTCCTTACAAATCGGGTAACAATATTCTTGAGCAGATGAAGACACCCGCCGGTGCCACCGCGGATAGCTTCTCTATTGTTTTCAAATACGAGAAAGGCGGAAAAATATTGGAATTTGACCAGGCCAACTTTCCCCCCGATTTTGATTCCACTTATCAATTCATAGACCGCAAGGATAAACTGGTGAAAAAAGGCAATGGCCTTGAAGCAAAAATTGTTGATTTTAACCTGCAGACTTTAAACGGCCTGGATACGACGACAGAATTATTGGGTCAGCCGGAGCCTTATATACTGGTGATGGCAAAAGAAATGGCCAATGTTTCCGTATGGCGGGCCGGCTTTGAACGGATAGTAAAAGCTGCCGGGCAAAAAAATATACCCGTACTATTGGTCACAGCCGATGCCTCAACCGCATCTGAACTGTTCACCAATATCAGCATATTGAAATGCGATGCAACCGTGATCAAGACTGCCGCAAGGGTAGTACCCACGTATTTCATGATGCAGAAAGCAAACATCATCGACAAGATCCCATATACCGCTGAAGCAAGGGTTATTCAGCGGATCAATGGGGTGAGGTAGGGGAGAGGTGAAAGGTGAAAAGAGAGAAGTGAAATGTGAGAAGTGAAAGGTGAATGGCATTCATAGCATTTTCACTTTTCACATTTCACTTCTCACGTATTTCATGATTCAGAAAGCAAACACCATCGACATGATCCCATTTACCGCTGAAGCAAAGGTTATTCAGCGAGTCAAGGGGTGAGGTAGGGGAGAGGTGAAAGGTGAAAAGAGAGAAGTGAAAGGTGAATGGCATTCAGCGCATTTTCACTTTTCACATTTCACTTCTCACGTATTTCATGATTCAGAAAGCAAACATCATCGACATGATCCCATATACCGCTGAAGCAAGGGTTATTCAGCGAATCAATGGGGTGAGGTAGGAGAAAAGGTGAAAAGTGAGAGGTGAAAGGCATTCTTACATTTCACTTTTCACATTTCACTTTTCACCTTTTCCCCTGCCCAAACGCAAGTCACGCCTATGCTCAACTACATCGCACGCAAAATTGCCTATGGTTTCCTCGTTCTGGCCGGCGTGGTGGTGGTGGTGTTTTTCCTGTTCCAGGGTTTTGGCGATCCGGCAAGGTTGGTATTGGGACAATCCGGTGATACCGCCACGATTAACAACATCCGCCGCGAACTGGCGCTTGACCAGCCTAAATGGAGACAATTTGTATTATACCTGAATGATGTGTCGCCTATTGGCGTTCATACAGAAGAGGAGATACAAAAAAAACAGCTCAAAGGTTTTTTTGCAGGTGGCGATAAAAAATTGGGCATCAAACTTCCTTACCTGCGCCGGTCCTACCAAACAAAAAAGAATGTAGGGGAGGTCTTACTGGAAGCGTTGCCGGGAACCCTGGTACTTGCATTTGCCGCGATGCTTTTTGCGACCATTATCGGGGTTTTGCTGGGAGTGCTGGCGGCGGTCAGGCAAAATACATGGATGGATACGGGCGCGGTGTTTACCAGTGTGCTCGGCATTTCTGCACCTTCTTTTTTTATGGGAATTGTACTCGCCTATTTATTTGGGTTCGTACTGAGTGATTATACAGGGTTGCATATGACAGGGGGATTGTTTTCCATAGATCCTTTTAGCGGGAAAAACCTGCAGCTTAAAAATCTAATTCTCCCTGCCATCACGCTGGGTATCCGTCCACTGGCCATCATCACACAGTTAACGCGCAGCTCTATGCTGGATGTGCTTGACCAGGATTATATCCGTACGGCTCATGCAAAGGGCCTGGGCAAACGGGCAATTATATTCCGCCACGCGCTTCGTAACGCATTGAATCCTGTAATTACCGCTATTACCGGTTGGTTTGCAGAATTGCTCGCGGGCGCATTTTTCGTGGAATATATTTTTGGATGGAAAGGCATCGGAAAAGTAACGGTGGATGCTTTGGAAAAACTGGATTTTCCCGTGGTAATGGGAAGTGTGCTGATAACGGCCACATTCTTTATTGTCGTAAACATCCTCGCCGATATTCTCTACGGCGTTGTTGACCCGCG
>JANPIE010000096.1:0-16056 GCA_031424835.1 Chitinophagaceae bacterium | reverse complement strand
AGCACCTTCACCATCACATTACGGAAATAAACCACACTGTTCGGATCATGACCCTGCAATGCGAAAGTGCCACTGGAAACCAATCTTTTTGTATTCCCACCCGCCCTGTACACATCCTCAGGCTCAGTGAAATCAACCACTGTTTTATCATTTACTTTAATGATCACCCGCTTGCCCTGCACAATAATATGTTCCGTAAACCAGGTATTGTCTTTTACCAGCGTATCCCTTACATCGTTGATGCCGTAGAGGCTACCTGTTCGCCTCCAGTCAGTATGTGAATTATTTACCTGTACCTCGTAGCCTTTTGCCGGCCAGCCTCTTTGCTGGAATTCACTATGAAAATAGATACCGGAATTTGCCCCCGGTTTGGTCATAACCTCCGCTTTGAATTCAAAATTTTTAAAATTGTGGTCATTCACTTCGCCATTGTAAAACAGGTGCGCGGTCTTGCCATGCACGATGATCATGCCACTGTCTGCGCGGAAAGTTTCTGCGTTGTTGCCCACTTTCCAGTTGTCCAGCGATTTGCCATCAAACAGCGATATCCATTTCCCTGTCTGGGCCGTGCAGCAAGTAAAAAATAATAATACAGCTGTGAAGGCGGCAAGTGACTTTTTCATATGCATTTGATTAGCGAATATGAAACTACAGTTTTTTAAAGACAATTTCTTTGCGAAAACTCAGCATCTCCTGTTCTCTTCGGTTGGAAAAACCTCGTAATTGATACCGCCCGCATATCTAAACCGTACTAACCGCAGAGAACATGAGAAGCCGGGGTTTCGCCGAGAGGTTGACGTGAGATGCTTCAACGTTTTAACAGTTTCCCTTTTAATATCAACTGCATTATTTCTTCCTTATTCGCACGGCTGATGGGAATTTTGTGTGGGCCGATCACAAGCCCTGCTGTTTCGATGCCGTCGATCTTGCTGAGGTTTACAATATAGGACTTGTGAACTTTCAGGAATTCGCTGGCGGGGAGATTTTCTTCAATGCCCTTAAATGTAAGGTGTGTGAGGTATTTTTTATCTTTTGTATGGATCGTTACATAGTTTTGAGTGGCTTCAGCAAACAGTATGTCGGTGTACATTATCTTAACCAATGCACCATCGGTCTTGATAAAGAAATGATCGTCGGGGGAGGCTCCTGCAAGTGCTGACGCTCTACGGCTGCATACATATTCTTTCGCTTTCATCGCTGCCTTTACAAACCGGGAAAAGGACACAGGTTTTACAAGGTAGTCCAGCACATCCAGTTCATAACCTTCCAGTGCATATTGGGGATAGGCTGTTGTCAGTATCACAAGCGGCGGTTTCTGCAGCGAGCGTAAAAGTTCAATCCCGCTCATTTTTGGCATCTGTATATCCAGGAACAATAGCTGTATGCCACCGCTGTTAAGCCGGTCAATCGCTTTCATGGCTGAATCGAATTCACTGTCCAAATGCAGGAAATCCACATCGGCTATGTATTCCTTCAAACCTTTTCTCGCGATGGGTTCGTCATCTATAATCATGCAGGTAATGGTCATACAGTTGATTTATCGTTAGAATGATCAAAGCTTACCGGCAGTTCCAGGTGCACGTGAAAACTACCTTCCTTTTGTTCTATACTAAGCAAGTGCGCGCCCTGATACAGCAAGTCCAGCCTTCGCTGCACGTTCTTCAGGCCAATGCCACCCTGCTTAATAATATCTGCATCTTTTCTCCCGGTGTCGGTTGTATTGGTAACGCAAAATACCAGCCGGCTATCTTTTCTTTCCAGTAAAATATCTATTGTATTGGGCCTGTCGGTATGCCGGGACAGGTGTTTAAATGCATTCTCGATAAAGGGTATGAGTAACAAAGGTGCAATTGAAAAACCAGCAAGTGTATCGGGCTGATGCATTGCCACCCTGCATTGTTCATCGCGGCGAAGCTTTTGCATGTTCACGTAGGCGGTGAGATAGGTTAGTTCCTTTTCAATGGGCGTTCGGTTATTATTGCACTCATACAACTGGTAGCGAAGCAGATCCGAGAATTGGTGAAGCGCCTCACGGGCCTCGCTGTTCTGTTTGTCAATCAGGAAATAGACTGAATTGAGGGAATTGAATACAAAATGGGGATTGATCTGGCTCTTCAAAAAATTCAGTTCTGCTTCTGCATTTTCTTTGGCCATTTCTCCCATGCGGCGCTGCGCCTGCGCATAGTCCAGCAGCAGTTTACAGGCGGCCCCGGTACTTACGAGCAGCAGATGCGGAACCATGTTATCATAGATCCTGCGTTTCAGGTTTTGCGAGAGATCGAATGCGTTGGGGTTATGCATCAATACTCCCTCGAGGTACATTTTTAACCAGCTCGAGGCAAAAATGAATACGAGAAACAATACTCCAAAAGCTATATACCGTTTCCTGTAGAGAAGTTTTGGGATAAGCACATAGTTGGTAATATATACCATCAACGCCAGGTCGGCAACTTTTAACAGCGTGATACGGAATGCAAGCTGTTTATCCCTGAAATCTTCATACCTGAAAAAATACCATAGACCCAGCAGCGCCAACCAGAACAGCAGGTGAAGTAATTTGTATCGCTGTAAAATGTCCCTGAATTTCATAATGGTAATAAGTGACCGGCAGGGGTGCCGGTCACTGTTAAATGTACTGAATCATTAATTTACCAGGCATTAAATGGTCATCCATTTGAAAGGAAGTATGCCACGCGCACCTGGCAGGAATGCAAAACTCCGGCCTTTGCCACTGAGTGAAGCCAGTGCCCTTCCCGCGGGCAGTTCTCTTGATGAATAACTCAGCGTTAACTGCCCGTGTTTTTGCTGTAGTGCGGCTATTTCTTTTGCGGGTATGGACATCCCTTCTTTGGCGTCTGTAAATGTCCACTCCTTTACAACCGCGCCTTTTTCATTTGTAAGGGCCACACGCCTGTTATTACCCTGTTTGCCGCAGTGACTGTAATGGATCACGATCTCATCGTTGGATCCGGTTTTGTCGAGCAGGCTCATTACACTTAACGGCTCTGAGATATGTTTTACCAGGACCAGTTTTTTGTTGAGGTAGATCGTGTAATGCTCGCCTCCTGCAACAGCAGAAAGGCACATAAATGTAAGGGCTACCACAGTAAGGGTGAGCTGCTTTACGGGAATGAGTTGTTTCATGATGATTTGATTTAGATGAATAATGCTTAACACCACAAATCAACTCGTTATTAATAGAATGGCAGTTTGGATTTGACCAAACGTATGATACCAGTGACGAACTGTAATAAGGGGGAACTTTTCACGGGCATTCCACCACGGTAAAACCTGGTAAATGGTTAATGATTTTTTGTATGGGTGACTCCAAAAAAAATCCCGAAACATTTTTTAAGTTTCGGGATTTTTGTCTGCCTGGTAATTCGCCACTATCTACACATACCTGGTAACCCCAGGGACTGCTACAGTATAAAAACCGTCGGCATTTGGCACCACCGGAGGCATCGCGGCAAAACTGTATTCTTTTGGCTGAATATCCATTCCGGAATTGATTGCTTTATCCCATAAAACCACCTGGCCGCTGTAGGTAGCCATTCGGCCAAGTATGGAGGTCATTGTGCTGCGGGCGCCATTCTCTGCATCTGCAAATTTGTATTCGCCTTTGGTGATCGCTGCAAAAAGTTCATCGTGTTCCGACTGGTAAGGATTGTTTTCCGTTTTCCTGTCAAATTGGTACAGCACTTTTCCGTTGGCGTCTGTTATGGTGCCATTTCCGCAATGGATCTTTCCTTTTGTGCCGATCAATAATTCATCAACACGGCTCATCGTGCCGGGGATATGCCTGCACTGGCTGTTGAGAATAGAACCATCAGCATATTCAAACTCCACAAAATGATGATCAAATATTTCGCCATGGTCCTTCCCTTTGCGCACCTGCCTTCCACCCATGCCCTGGGCTTTCACGGGATAGCTGCCTTTGAACCAGTTAACTACATCCAGGTTATGGATATGTTGTTCGGTGATATGGTCGCCACAGAGCCAGTTAAAATAATACCAGTTGCGCATCTGGTATTCCATCTCGGTCTGGCCCTCTTTGCGCGCCCTTACCCATACGCCATCATTGTTCCACCAGGCCTGCGCAGAAGTTATATCACCGATCATATCCTTGCGTGAGAAAAGTTCGCGGTAGGAAGTTTGGTAATGCCGCTGCAATCCAACTACTACATTCAGTTTTTTTTGTTTGGCAATCGCTGCTGTGGCCAGCACTTTCTGTACGCCTGCCGGGTCTGTAGCTACGGGTTTTTCCATGAACACATGTTTGCCCTGTTTGATGGCTTCCTCGAAATGAATGGGACGGAAGCCGGGAGGAGTGGCCAGTAGTACAACATCCGCAAGCGCAATGGCTTTTTGGTAGGCATCAAAACCGCTGAACCTTCTTTCCTCGGGCACATCTATGCGTTTTTTTATCTCTGCCGATGTTTCTTCCTTGAGCAAAGTAGCATAACATTTATCTACATTGTCCTTAAACGCATCCGCCATCGCAACCAACTTTACATTTTGGTTGCTCTTCAGTGCCTGCATGGCAGCACCTGTACCGCGGCCACCACAACCAACCAGGGCCACTTTGATAACATCATCGGCGGCATGAAAATAATTGGCCCGTGTAAGCAATGGTGCCACTGCCAATCCGCCCGCGATTAAAGAAGACTGTTTTACAAAATCCCTGCGGGATTTGTTGTTGGAAGCATCGTTGTGCATAAAAGGTATTTTTAAAAGTTTATGAGCCAAGGTATTTTTTGAAGAACTGGTCTATTTCTGCAGCAGGGGGTTGGTACAACGGCCGTACAATTCTGAAGCCCACTGTTCTTGCATCGGTTAACCACCATTTGCTTTTTGGAAACTGCGGGTCGCGACGGTTCCATTCGGGGTCCGATTTAAACCTGCTGGCACTTCTTAGTTTGGCAGCCTTTTCCGTAAAATCCCCACCCTTTAATGTTTTGGGATAGGTAGATGCATTGGGTGGCACGAACGGATCTTTTTTTGTCGCAGCAGATACACTGGGATGTTCTTCATAG
This sequence comes from Chitinophagaceae bacterium, assembly GCA_031424835.1. Taxonomy (GTDB): domain Bacteria; phylum Bacteroidota; class Bacteroidia; order Chitinophagales; family Chitinophagaceae; genus Sediminibacterium. The sequence continues at coordinate 11,020 of JANPIE010000096.1, read as the reverse complement.
TGATCCAATGTCCATTCCATCACATTGCCCAGCATATCGTACAAACCCCAGGCATTCGGCAGTTTTTGCCCCACTTTCTGAAATTTATCGCCGCTGTTCTTTTCGTACCATGCATATTTATCCAATGCGGTTGTGTCGTTGCCAAAGAAATAGATGCTGCTGCTGCCTGCGCGACACGCGTATTCCCATTCCGCTTCTGTTGGCAGGCGGTAGAAGACGCCTGTTTTTTGATAAAGCCACCTGCAATACATCAATGCGCCATATTGCGAAAGACTGTTGGCGGGATAACCACCTTCTTTGCCCATTCCCCAACTGAAATCAATGTACTGCGGGCTTGGTCGTGTAACAGCGTCCACTTCGTCATTCTGGCTAGTTGATTCATCCTTGAGAAATACATCCAGTTCATCACGTGTCACTTCATGCGCGCACATCCAGAAGGCTGAAAGCTGTGTTTTCTGTAGCGGAAGATCATTATGGCTTCGGAATTTCTCATTGGCGGGGCTGCCCATCATAAATTCGCCGCTTTTTACCGGCATCATTCGGAAATGGAAACTGCTTCCGGGTACCGTTTGTTCATACGGCTTGAAATTTTCCTGGCTCCTCCCTTTTAGCAAAAAGAGACAGGCGAACAAGACAAAAGCAGTTTTTTTCAAGTGTGTTTGTTAGGCTTTCAAGGTAAGAAATATTTCGCCACGGATAGCAGAGATTGCGGGTACAAATTAAGTACGAACTACGAAGTACGAAGTACTAACGGCCTTTAGTTTTTTTTCCTGACAAAACTTCGTTCTTCTCAATTGGTAATCGTACTTGCCCCTATCGACCGCTATCGCCAATACATGGCAAATCCCGGTGTGCTGTAGGATACAATTTTTCCGTTTTTTAGCACATTGATCAGCAGTTCGGCACCGTTTTTCAGCGCCAGTTGCTGTGCTTTCACTATGGGTAAAATGCTGCAGGCTGTGGCGAGCCAATCCGCTTCAGCACCGGTTGCGGCAATGACCGTTACATTTCTCTGTGAGTTGATCCCATACCCCGTTCTCGGGTCAATGATATGGGAATACTTTTTTCCATTGTGTTCTATAAACTGGTACACATCCCCCGACGTTGCAACCGCTTTGTTCTGCAACTTTAATTTCTGCGGCAACAAAGTTTCTTCGGTTTCCGGAACATTGATACCAATGACCCAACCCCCTGTACCCGGAGCTGCACCGCTCATTACCATATCGCCTCCTGCATCAGCCAGGGCCTGGTGTATACCCTGGGTATGAAAAAAGTCAATTACTTTCTGTGCAATATATCCCTTTGCAATTCCTCCAAGGTCCAGGCGCATACCTATCCGCGTCAAACGTGCTGTACTATCAGGCAATGCCATTTTTATTTTGTCAAATCCAACCACTGGTTTTTTCTGCAGGATATCCTTCCCCCGGGGGAAACGATTTTCTTTTCTTGCCCTGCGCCATATGCTGCTGTAAGGGCCCACGGTAATATCGAATGCATGGTCACTTTTTTCATACGCTTTTTTCGAAAGCAGGAGGATGTCCCACAGATAAGGCGATAAATGATGCGCGCGCAGGCTTCCGGATGTATTGTTTAGCTGGTTCAGCTCACTCTGCGGATCGTAATCACTGAAAATATGCGCAAGCGAGTCCACCAGTGCAAAAGCCTTACCGGCAAATGCTGCGGCCCGCATGGAATCACCTGCTACCAGTATGATATTGAACGGCGAACCCATTTTTGGCTGCGAAAAAATGTATTTCTTTGCCTGTCCAACAAGATTTCCGTAAAACAAAAAGCCGAAAAGAGTAAGGAAAAAGTATCTGTACAATGTTGCCGGTTTATAAAGTGTTATCAGTAAATTTAGCAACAAATGCCACTACTTATGCAACGGAGAAAATTTATGCAGCAGGGTTTATTGGCTGGCGGGTCGCTGCTGGCCATGTCAGAAGCGCTTGCTGCCGGCGCAAAAAACACTTTAATAGATGATGCAAAGCCCTTTCAGTGCAATTATGGCTTTCATGACGGCATGTTCAAAAGCCATGCAGGCAATGATTTTATTGAGCAGATAAAATTCGGGCATAGTATGGGATTTCGTTCCATTGAAGACAATGGTATGATGGGCCGCACCCCGGAAATGCAGAAAAAAATTGGAGATACACTTGCGAAATTGGGTATGACCATGGGTGTTTTTGTAATACAGTATGATAACTGGCCACTGCAAACTTCTATGGCTTCCGGGAAAAAAGAGTGGAAGGATAAATTCATGCAGTATTGTAAGGATGCCGTGGAAGTGGCCAAGCGCTGTAATGCCAAATGGTTGACAGTTGTGCCGGGCAACTATGACCGTACACTACCAGAAGGCATACAAACCGCCAACGTAATAGAGTTTATGCGGCGCGGTGCGGAAATACTCGAACCCCATGGGCTCATCATGGTGATGGAACCTTTAAGTGATACGCCTGACCTGTTTTTACGACTGTCTACGCAAACCTATACCATCTGTAAAGCGGTTAACAGCCCTTCCTGCAAAATTTTATTTGATATGTACCACATGCAGCGCAACGAGGGAAATATCATCAGTAATATTAACCGCACATGGGATGAGATCGCTTATTTCCAGATAGGCGATAACCCCGGAAGGAAAGAACCGGGTACGGGCGAAATGAATTACCAGAATATTTTTAAACATATCCGCTCCAAAGGGTTCAACGGTGTATTCGGGATGGAGCATGGAAATGCGAAACCCGGAAAAGAAGGGGAACTTGCATTGATAAAAGCTTATCGCGACGCGGATAATTTCTCACTATAAATTCTTCGCGTCCCCTCGCGCCTTTGCTGTGAAACTTAATTGCTAAGGCGCGACGACGCAAAGAAGCGCAAGGAGACAATTCAGTAATTGCGTATCTTTTTGCATCTTATAATGCCATCTATGAAAAAAATGCTTTTCGTTGCTGCGCTCCTGTGCGCCTCTGCAGGTTTTGCCAATGTACGTCCCGCAAAAATATTCTCCGACAGCATGGTCATTCAACGCGGTATGAAAACGCCGGTATGGGGCTGGGCAGATCCCAATGAAAAAGTTACTGTTCGGTTTAAGAACCAGGAAGAATCCGTTATCACAGGCGCCGATGGCTGTTGGAAGATTTGGTTCTCCGGCGAACAGGCCGGCGGTCCTTATGATATGGTGATACAAGGCAATAACAAGGTTGTGCTGAAAAATATCCTGGTAGGCGATGTATGGATTTGTTCCGGCCAGTCTAATATGGAGTGGACGGTAAGTAACAGCAACAACCCCGAGGGAGAGATCGCTGCGGCTAATTATCCGATGATCCGTCATATCAAGATTAACAATGCCGTTGGGCAAAAGCCATGGGATGATATTGGCAATAACAGCGGCTGGAGATCTGCCGTGCCCGCCAATGTAGCCAACTTTACAGCGGTGGGTTATTTTTTTGCGCGTGAACTCTATAGGCAAACACAGGTGCCTATCGGGTTGATCAATTCCAGCTGGGGAGGAACAGATGTGGAAACCTGGACAAGCCGCGAAGCATTTGAGAACAGCGATGAGTTCAAACAGATGATTGCCCAGATACCCTCGCTGAATTTAGATTCTTTGGCCGATGTAAGACAGAAAGAACAACTGGCCAGCCTGGTAAAAATACAGGGCGGACTTCCGGATAATACCGTTATCTCCCAATGGAAAACCGATGCGTTCGATCATTCACAATGGCCGCGTATGCGCGTACCGGGTTTATGGGAACAGTCTGCCCTGCCCGGTTTTGACGGCGTGGTCTGGCTTCGTAAAACCATTGAAGTATCAGCAGCAGACGCAGGCAAAGCTGCCGAATTGTTCTTGGGCGTGATAGATGATAACGACGAAACCTATGTTAACGGCATTCAGGTAGGCAGCACAAACGCATACAATGTTTCCCGTAAATATTCCATACGTGCAGGCATTTTGAAGCAGGGAAAAAATACGATTGTCATTCGCGTAGAAGACTCAGGTGGCGGCGGTGGACTGTATGGTGCCGCTTCAGATCTGCAGCTTGTGATAGATGGGCATTCACAACCGCTGGCCGGTGAATGGTCATTCCAGGTGGAATCGATATTTAAGTCAAATGCCGTGGGCCCCAACACCTATCCCACACTGCTATACAATGCCATGATTCATCCTTTGATTCCCTTTGCTATCAAAGGGGCTATCTGGTACCAGGGAGAAAGCAATGCAGGGCGGGCCTACCAATACAGGAAGGCATTTCCACTTATGATCACTGACTGGCGGAACCGTTGGGGACAGGGAAATTTTCCTTTTTATTTTGTGCAGCTATCCAGTTTTAATTCGGGCAATGGTAATAGTGAGAGGGGGAGTAGCTGGGCTGAACTCAGAGAGGCGCAGACTATGACATTATCACTTCCCAATACCGGTATGGCAGTCACAACGGATATTGGCAATGCAAAAGATATCCATCCCCGAAATAAGCAGGATGTGGGCAAACGTTTGGCAGCAATAGCGCTTCATGAGCTATACGGAAAAGACAATATTGTGTACAGCGGTCCTTTGTATGAATCCATGTCGATAGAAGGTGACAAGATCGTTTTGAGTTTTAGGCATACCGGTAGTGGATTGTTCGCAACAGCAGGTGGGATCAAAGGATTTGAAATAGCCGGTGCCGATAAGAAATTCTATCCCGCTACCGCAGTGATCGAGGGTGATAAGATCATTGTGTATAGTGATAAGGTTAAATCGCCTGAAGCAGTGCATTATGCATGGGCAGATGATGCCGGTGAGGCCAACCTCTTCAACAGGGAAGGGTTTCCCGCAGTGCCATTCCGAACCGATCAATGGAAGGGCATTACCGAAGCCGCTAAGTATAGGAAATAGCCCGGTTTGCACTGCAAAGAAGTGATGATGCGAAGGAGCGGGAGGATTCTTTGCGTTACCCCGCGCCCTGGTGTCTTCGCGGTGAAAAAGAACAGCACAGACCATGATGGTTAATTTGTGTGCAGTACTACTTTCCCCAAGGATTCTACGATCATTCATACCAACACGATTGCCATGAAGAAAATAATTTACCTGCTATTTTGTACCCAGCTTTTCCCGCTTTCCGCTTTTACACAGGCGGCTGTTCGCAACCTGCTTACCGAGAACAAAAAAGATCCTATCGGTCTCGACGCAGCGGCCCCGCGTTTCAACTGGCAACTCAGCAGCGATAGGAAAAATACACTTCAGACAGCCTATGAGCTGGTGCTTGTGGAAGCATTCAAACCCAAACAAATACTCTGGAACTCAGGCAAGGTCATTTCTGCGCAGTCGGTATTTGTTCCCTACGCTGGACCAACATTGCAAAGTGGCAAGAAATATAAATGGCAGGTACAGGTATGGGATAACCATGGCCGCTCCGCAAAAAGCGATACGGCATTTTTCCAGATGGGTTTACTGAATGCCGGAGATTGGAAAGCGAAATGGATAGAGCCCGGTTATGATGAGGACAGCGTGATGCGGCCGAGTCCCCTGTTCCGCAAACTGATCAATATTGATAAAAAAATTGTGAATGCCACAGCATATATTACCGCACACGGTTTGTATGAAGCAAAAATCAATGGCAAAAGAATAGGTGCCGATTATTTTACACCGGGCTGGACGGCGTATAAGAACCGGTTGCAATACCAGGTGTATGATGTGACCTCATTGCTGACAAAGGGTGAGAACGCGATCGGTGTGGCATTGGGAAGCGGCTGGTACCGCGGTGTCATTGGATTTTCCAATAGCCGTAATGTGTACGGAAAAGACATTGCACTGTTAATGCAGGTGGATATTCATTACACCGATGGAACAACTGAATCCATTATTACAGATCAGAACTGGAAATCCTCAACCGGTGCGATCCGGTATTCTGAAATATATAATGGAGAAACCGTTGATGCGCGGGAAGAGAAAATAAACTGGACCCTGCCAGGTTATGATGACGCATCCTGGAGCGGCGTGAAAGTAACCGTGCATCCTATGAATGTACTGGTGGCTACTTATAATGAGACCGTAAAAAAGCAGGAAAAATTTAAACCTGTACGAATATTTAAAACGCCGGCGGGAGAGCAGGTCATTGATTTTGGGCAAAACCTGGTAGGATGGGCAACGCTGAAAGTAAGGGGAAATGCAGGCGACAAAATTCTTGTTTCTCATTCAGAAGTATTGGATAAAGCGGGGAATTTTTATACAACCAATCTTCGTGCTGCAAAGGCACAGGATACCTATATTCTGAAAGGCGGGCGTGAAGAAATTTTTGAGCCGACATTCACCTGGCACGGTTTCCGGTTCATTAAACTGGAAGGATATCCCGGTGAACTGAAACCCGAAAACTTTGAAGCGGTGGCTTTGTATTCAGATATGCCGATGACAGGCAGTTTCAACTCTTCCAATGCATTGGTGAACCAGTTACAACACAATATTGAATGGGGACAAAAAGGCAATTTCGTTGATGTGCCCACAGATTGTCCGCAGCGGGATGAACGTTTGGGCTGGACAGGCGATGCCCAGGTGTTTTCGCGTACTGCGGCCTTTAATATGAACGTGCATAATTTCTTTTCCAGGTGGCTCAAAGATGTGGCGGCAGATCAGCAACCCAATGGCAGTGTACCTTTTGTGGTACCCAATGTGCTGGGAGCAAGGGCAGCCGGTTCGGCTGGATGGGCAGATGCGGCCACGATCATTCCATGGAACATGTACCTCGCATATGGTGATAAGAAGATACTGGAGAACCAATACAGCAGCATGAAAGCCTGGGTGGGATATATGCAGAATAACAGTAACAATGATCTTTGGAATAAAGGGTTTCATTTTGGAGACTGGTTGTTCTACCGACCCGATGATGACAACGATGGCCGGGCGGCTGTTACTGATAAGTACCTTATAGCGCAGGCATTCTACGCGCATTCAACACAGTTACTGATCAATGCGGCACAGGTATTGGAAAAAACCGAGGATGTAGAAACATATCGTGCATTACACAGCAGGATCAAGGAAGCATTCATGCGTGAGTACATGACCAGTAACGGCAGGCTGGTGTCAGGTACACAGACCGCGTATGTACTGGCGCTGAATTTTGACATGTTACCGGATGCATTGCGTAAGCAGGCGGCAGAAAGGTTGGTGGAGAATATTAAGAATTATGGTAACCACCTGACCACCGGTTTTCTCGGCACGCCTTACCTGTGCCATGTGCTTACGCGCTTTGGTTTTACGGATATGGCGTACACACTTTTATTGCAGGAAACCTATCCTTCCTGGTTATACCCTGTTAAGATGGGCGCTACCACGATCTGGGAAAGATGGGATGGTATTAAGCCCGATGGTTCATTCCAGGTTCCTTCTATGAATTCGTATAACCATTATGCTTATGGTGCTATTGGAGACTGGATGTACAGGGTAATGGTGGGGCTGGATACCTATGAAGATGGTGTTGGTTACAAACACATCAGGATCAAACCGCATATCGGTGGCGGTTTTTCCCATGCATCTGCATCTTTGCAAACATATTATGGTAAATTGAGCAGTGGCTGGAAAGTAGAAAATGATAAAACGACTATGGATGTGGAAATTCCCGCCAACACTACTGCTACCGTATTCATACCTGCAAAAAATATAGCTGCTATATCGGAAGCAGGGGGCGCATTCGATTCGGCCAGTGCCAAAATGGAAGAGGGATATGCGGTAGTTACGCTTGGTTCGGGTACCTATCACTTTATTATCAGTAAATAGCCCGCGGGATGCATACATGTTTTTTTATTGCCTGCCTCCTGGCAGCGAATGCCAGTTTTGCGCAGTCAACCGCAATTGTTGGTGGTAAATTGCCCGGCCATCCCCGGTTATTGTTGTATGCAGGCGAGGAGAAAGCGATAAAAGCCAATATTGCGGCCGACGCTTCGTGGCGATCTATACATCAATCCATCATCGCTCAATGCGATTCGTTTGAAAACAGGCCGGTACTGCAACACATAAAAATAGGCAGGCGACTACTGGATAAATCGCGCGAGTGCCTCAGGCGGGTCTTTTATCTTTCGTATGCCTGGCGAATGACAAAACAGGAAAAATACCTGGTGCGCGCCGAAAAAGAATTGCTGGCAGTGTCTGCATTCAGCGACTGGAACCCCACCCATTTTCTTGACGTAGCAGAAATGACCCTGGCAGTATCTATCGGTTACGATTGGTTATACCATGATCTTTCTGAACCATCGCGCGCAGTAATCAGGCAGGCGATCCTGGAAAAAGGTCTGCAACCATCACTCGAGTCCAAGTTCAATGGATGGTTGAAGGCAACGCATAACTGGAACCAGGTTTGTAACGGCGGCATTACCTATGGTGCGCTGGCCGTTTATGAGAGTGACACGGTGTTGTGCCGGCAACTGATCAGCCGCGCGCTTACCAGCATACGTTTACCGATGAGCGATTATGAACCTGATGGCGCCTATCCCGAAGGATATAATTACTGGGGGTATGGAACAGGCTACAACGTTATGTTCCTGAGCGCCATGGAAAAAATATTCGGTGATAAAGTTCTTTCCTTTCCCGTAAATGGGTTTTTAAAAACTGCTGGCTTTATGCAGCATATGACGGGTGCGGCCTACGGCTCCTTCAATTTTTCTGATGCGGGTACCGGTGAAGAATTGCAGCCGGCAATGTTCTGGTTTGCAGAAAAGCGAAAGGACCCGTCATTGTTGTGGGTGGAGCGCAGTCACCTTGCAGAAACAGAAAAGAAAAAATACCTTACCAATACCTTGCTCCCTGCCATCATGATCTGGGGTAAAACGGTATCGCTGAATAAACTGCCAGCGCCCCGGATAAACACCTGGGTGGGAGCAGGTAAAAATCCTGTAGCCCTAATGCGTACCGCATGGTCAGATACTGCCATCTACCTGGGCCTTAAGGCTGGTTCCCCCTCTGTCAACCATGGTCATATGGATGTGGGCTCTTTCGTAATGGATGCCGCGGGAGTGAGGTGGGCCATGGATTTTGGTATGCAGAGTTATGAGAGTCTCGAATCAAAAGGCGTGGACCTGTGGAACATGAAGCAGCAGTCGCAACGATGGTCCATATTCCGGTACAATAATTTTGCGCACAATACGCTATCAGTAAACAATGAATGGCAGAAAGTGGACGGTAAGGCAGTTATCCGGCGCACCTCGAATGATCCTGGTTTCCTGAGTGCGGTAACAGATATCACCGGCTTGTATGAGGGCGCACTCAAAAAAGCAGTGAGGGGTGTAGCGATTGTTGACCAGGCTTATGTATGGGTACGGGATGAAGTAGTGGCAGAAAACAAAGAAGCCGTTATTCGCTGGACAATGGCCACAACCGCTGACGCAAAGATTGTAGATGCCCATACAATTGAACTTACCAAAAAAGGCAAAAAACTATGGCTGGTCGTGCAGGAGCCCGCTTTGGTAACTATGAAAACCTGGTCAACTAATCCGGTGCAACCCTTTGATGCCCCTAACCCGGGTTCAGTACTCGTGGGATTTGAAACAACACTGGCGGCGGGATCAGGTACAGCCATCCATGTGCTATTGATTCCCGGTGGTTCAGCAGGGCTCATAAAAAAAGAAATCTTGTCATTGGAAAGCTGGCCAGTTAAATAGCGTTCCGTATATAATTTGTAAAATTCAATCTACCTGTTATGATCTCTTATCTAAAACATTTTTCATTTATTACCGCGCTGTTACTAACGGTGGCGGCATCGGCGCAAACACCTATCATCGGTAAAGTGTGGTCCATCGAAAAGGCCAATGCATGGTATGCGCAGCATCCCTGGCTAACAGGTGCTGACTATCTTCCTGCAACAGCGATTAATCAACTGGAGATGTGGCAGGCAGATACCTTCGATCCTGCCACCATCGATAAAGAACTCGGATGGGCCGAGCAGATAGGTTTCAATACCATGCGCGTATTCCTGCATAGTGTTGCCTGGAAACAGGATCCTGAAGGTTTTAAAAAACGGGTTGACCAGTTTCTGACGATTGCTGCAAAGCATAAAATTGTTCCCATGCTTGTTTTTTTTGATGACTGCTGGAACAAAGTACCCAATGCAGGATTGCAACCCGCCCCAAAACCGGGCATACACAATTCAGGATGGGTGCAGGATCCGGGGCAACCCGCTTCCAATGATGTTAACCTTTTTCCCGGACTGCAAAAATATGTTACCGATGTGATGACAAGTTTCGCGCATGACAAGCGAATACTCCTGTGGGACCTCTACAATGAACCCGGCAACAGTGGCAAGCGTGATTCAACACTGCCTTTGCTGATGAAAACCTTTGAATGGGCACGTGCTGTAAATCCCGATCAGCCTATCTCTGTGGGGTTATGGGACTGGGGTTTCGAAAAGCTCAATGCGTTGCAGGCGCTCAATTCGGATATCATCACCTATCATAATTATGATGAGGCAGATAAGCATCTTCGCGTAATTCAGCTTTTAAAAGCGTTTGGCCGCCCGCTGATCTGTACAGAATACATGGCCCGCACACGTAACAGCCGTTTTTCCAATATTCTGCCGTTGTTAAAGAAAGAAAATGTAGGAGCCATTAACTGGGGATTTGTAAGTGGCAAATCCAACACAATCTATGCATGGGACAACCCCGTACCCGATGGCAGCCAGCCCAATGAATGGTTCCATGATATTTTCTTCAAAGACGGTACGCCTTATCGGGCAGATGAAGTAAACCTTATCAAAAAGCTAAATAAAAAATAACCCCCTGTGTTCCTCTGTGATTTCTGTGACTCGGTGGTGAAGACTTTGATTCGCTAAGACTCGAAGTATGCATCGGACTTCAACACAGAGCCACAGAATGCACAGAGTTGCACGGAGAAAATCGATAACATGAAAATTACTGCTGCGCTGATTTTGGTATTTATCACGTCTCCTGTTTATACACAGGAGATCAATCCTGCTTTGCTTAAGGGCAGCTGGCCCGCATCGTGGATCACCTGTCCGGATATTCCGCAACGCGATTATGGTCTGTTCCATTTTCGTAA
>JANPIE010000095.1:0-6831 GCA_031424835.1 Chitinophagaceae bacterium | reverse complement strand
AACGGCCCCTCAAGGTTCACCGCCACGGTAGGTTCAGGCAAAGGACTCAAAATAGATATGAAGTGCCAGAACTGTACGGTTGATTTCAAATAAGATTGCTGTATATAGAAAGGCAGCAGTTGAACGGCTGCCTTTCATCATCTCCGGTTTTTATTGCACATGGGTTTGAAGATTCCTGCTCTATAATCAGGAATTATTTTCCGAACACTGTAACCCTTTCCGCATCTATGCGTTTCCTGATTAGCATATATGCAGGGAGGATAGCATTGTGTACCCGAACAGTTAACCCTTGCAAAAAAATATGCCGGTATGGTAATCCAGTCAACACTATCTCAACCACAAATACCCATAGATGGAATGCACGTTCTGCTTATTATGACCATCATCATCACCCTGGTCATACTGAAGAAGACCCATATGCCCAAAGCACGGCCCGACGAATACGGCTTGGGAAACGGGCGTGCTCCCGGACCGCAGGCGATGGAATAACGAATTTTCTCATGTGCATATATCTCACACGCCGATTCTCATGTTGTTAATTATCGGTTCGTGCCCCGTTTCTACGGGGCACTTGCTTTGGGTGCGTCAGGGGGGAAACTGAAAAGTGAAAAGTGAAAGGTGAAAGTGACTTTCCTTTTTCACTTCTCACTTTTCACTTCTCACTTCTGTCCCCGTCTCACGATAAAAATTCCTAACTTGCCGCAATGACAGAAGTGTATACCATCGTCTGGATAGTCTTCACGCTGATACTGATCGGTTTTTTTGCGGGGTATGAGATCGCTTTCATCACCGCAAACCGGTTGAATATTGAATTGAAGAAAAAACAGGGCCGCACCAGCGGAATTATCCTGTCCAATTTTCTGGAACATCCCGCAAAACTTATTGGCACATGCCTGGTGGGGTTGAATATATTCCTGGTAATCTACGGACTGCTTTTTCATGACCTGCTGAAAAAAACATTATGGAACCCGCTGCAGTTTCAAAACCAATACCTCAACCTGGCTTTTGATACCATTCTTTCCTCGCTCGTGGTGCTGATATTTGGGGAGTTCTTACCCAAAGCCATTTTCCGCGCCAAAAACGATTACCTGCTTGGCGTGTTTGCACCGGCAGCACAATTCTTTCACAAACTGTTTCAGCCCGTTACTAATTTTTTTGTGAACCTTTCACAATGGATCCTGAAATACATATTCAATGTACGGATGAATGACAGGGAAGAAGCTTTTACAAAAGTTGACCTCGAACATTTTTTCCAGCAGACAAAAGAACAGGACGAAGACAACTCCGACCTTAACAAGGAACTTTTTGAGAATGCACTGAGCCTGCCCATGGTAAAGATCAGGCAATGCCTGGTGCCGCGTACAGAGGTGGAAGGTGTGGACATTCATACACCCATCGAAGAATTGAAACAACATTTTATCAGCACCCAGCTTAGTAAGCTGGTGGTATACGATGACAATATCGATTCAATACTGGGTTATGTGCACCAACTGGATCTTTTTAAAAAGCCAACTGCTCTGCGGGATATCCTTCATCCTATCATGGCCGTACCGGAAAGCATGAGCGCCACTGACCTGATCAGTAAATTCACGCGCGACAGGAAAAGCATTGCCTGGGTAGTAGATGAATTTGGCGGCACAGCGGGTATTGTTACCATGGAAGACGTACTGGAAGAGATCTTTGGAGAGATACAGGATGAATATGATGTGGAGGAACTGGTAGAAAAAAAATTGTCCGATGATGAATTCATTCTCAGCGGTCGCATGGAACTGGACTACCTGAATGAAAAATACGATATGAAATTTCCCGTAACCGAGTCGGAAACACTCAGCGGGTATATCATTGCTGAACACCAGGCCATCCCCAAGGAAAAAGAAACCATCATCATAGATGATTACCGTTTTGATGTGATCAATGTGAGCGATACGAGGATAGAGATGGTCAAGATGAAAATTCTTCGCTAGCTACCGGCCAATGAAAACAGCCTATCTCTCCATCGGCTATGCCAACCGCGCTTCCCTGCAACCGGAAATAGACGCGATCAGGCAAGCGCTGCTAAAAGGAGGTATACATCTTTTTATTTTTGTTGACCATTATCGGTTCTCCCCGGAACAGGAAAAGGAGATGATGAAACAGGCATTTACCGACATAAACAATGCCGACCTGCTGATGGCAGAGGTATCAAACAAGGCCATTGGCGTGGGTATAGAGATCGGCTATGCTGCCGGTCGGGGGAAACCGGTAATTTACCTGCGGCATGTATCCGCTGAACATTCAACTACGGCGGCTGGCTCGGCTTCAAAGGTCATCGTATATGAAAACCCTGGGGACCTCGCTTTAAAAATGGAAGGCATATTGCGGGAATTCTAAAAAATGGGGCGAGGGCTTCACCACAAAGCCACATAATACACAGAGTTGCACAGAGATCTGTGTGATATTCTGAGTATTCTGAGGCTCTGTGGTGAAGAAACGCTGTTTTAAACTTCCTTAACCCTCAACCCGCCTGAATTTTATGTGCCTCAACCCCCTAACTTTGCGACCTCATAACTCTCAAACAGGCAATGGCATTATTCAATAGGAGCAGAAGCGGTGTTAAGGCAGAGATGACCTTTATTGACCATCTCGAAGAATTACGGATGCATATTATCCGCGCAGTGCTGGCCATCCTTATTGCGGCCATTTTCATTTTTATTTACCGGAACTGGATTTTTGATAATATCATCGTTGGTCCTATCAACAAAAACTTCATCAGCTACAAACTGCTTTGCGATTTCAGTCACTGGGCACATATGGGCAATACCCTCTGCATGCCCCCGGTGGATGTAAGTATGCAGAGTACCACTTTTGGCGGCCAGTTCCTGAGTAGCATTACCATGGCTTTTGTGGGCGGCATCATATTGGCCTTCCCTTTTATTTTCTGGGAATTCTGGCGCTTTGTTCGCCCTGCGCTGAAAGAAAAAGAAGTAAGCAATACGCGTTTTATTATTTTCTGGGTATCATTATTCTTTTTTACGGGAGCCGCATTCGGTTATTTTTTACTGGGGCCATTTACATTCAACTTCCTTGCCGGCTTCCAGCTGGGTACCCAGGGGATGATCGTTACCAAACCTACCTTCTCTGACTACCTTGATAACCTTACCAATATCATCCTGGGGTGCGGACTGGCATTTGAACTGCCGGTGCTTGCATTCCTGCTCACCAAAATAGGCCTGATCACCCCAGGTTTCCTGCGTAAAAGAAGAAAATATGCGGTGGTGATCATACTGCTGGCATCCGCTTTCATCACCCCCAGCCCCGACTGGATGAGCCAGATGATCGTTTTCATACCGCTCTGGGCATTGTATGAATTAAGCATTTTCGTTTCCGCACGCGTATTCAAACGGAATAAGGCAAGAGAAGACGAGGAGTGGGATTAGGGACATTCAGAAGTCAGAAGTCTGGAGTTGGGAGTCCGAAGTAATTTTCAACTCTTCACTCCCAACTCCAGACTCCCAACTCCCAACTCTCTCCCTTTCGTTCATGTAATTTTCCTGAGCCTGTAAGCGCAAACCGTTATCTTCGGTCCCCTAATTATTACACATGAGTTTTGCTTTTGACAGTGCTAAACCCATAGCGATTGGTTGTGACCATGCGGGGTTTGAATACAAGGCGGGATTGGTAAAATGGTTATCCGAAAAAGGATACCAGGTTAAGGACTTTGGCACCCACTCTGCCGAATCCATGGACTACCCGGATATCGCGCACCCGGTTGCCGGCAGCGTGGAAAGCGGCGAATGCAGCTTTGGTATTCTGATGTGTGGCAGCGCCAATGGGGTGGCCATCACAGCCAATAAACACCAGCACATCCGTGCGGCTTTGTGCTGGCAGAATGATGTGGCGCAGGTTACGCGCCAGCACAACAATGCCAATATTATTTGCATACCGGCCCGTTTTGTTTCCTATGCTCTGGCCCAGCAAATGATCGACCTGTTCATGCATACCGCATTTGAAGGCGGGCGTCATGCAACCCGTGTCGGTAAGATTTCCTGCTAACAACTCAAACAACATACGCGATGAAAAAATTACTGTTTATCTGCCTTTCTTTCGCCGGCTCGATGGCGATGGCACAGGAGGACCTTTCTGCGAAATATGCCGAACTGGTTACTAAAAAAGGTTTGAAAGAAAAACTGACCATAGTTGCGGGTCCGGAAATGGAAGGACGCGAAACCGGCTACCCCGGTCAGAAAAGAGCCGCTGCCTATATCGAAGAACAATTTAAGAGTTGGGGTTTACAGCCGGGTAACGGCAACAGCTACCAGCAATTGTTTCCCGTGTACATTGATTCTATGACCAACCCCTTGCTGCGTGTTAATGGCAGAACTTTTAGCTGGGACAAAGAGTACAGTTTCGCCCTGAACGCCGTCAACAACGGCCGAAGAGTATACAACAACATGGTTTTTGCAGGCTATGGTATTGTGGATTCAGCAACCAGGGTGAATGATTACGCCGGACTGGATGTGAGGGGTAAAGTAGTGATTGTCTTGGATGGCGGAACAGCCGCAGCCGCTACGCCCCGCCGTGGCTTCAACCCACTGGCGGCGAAATTAGCGGCGGCCCGCAACAACGGCGCTGCCGGTGTATTGCTTGTAACCTCCACTTTCCCGCGCACCAATCCTTCGCCGCTGAAGGGTCGAATGACATTGGCTCCTATTGCTGATCCGGCATTGTTTACGGCAACCATCTCTGATGAAATCGCTTCAGCACTGCTGGGCAGAACCGCCAGGATTCCTTTTGCGGAATTAAAAGATGTAAAAAAAGGAAACTATACTGCAGAACTACAGATCGGTGCGGACAGGGCATCGGAAGTTAGGGAAAGCAGTAACGTGATAGGTGTAATACCCGGAACCGACAAGGCGGGCGAATATGTTTTTGTTACCGCACACTACGACCACCTGGGCAAAAGAGGTGATGTCATTTATTACGGCGCCGATGATGACGGATCCGGTACTGTTAGCATTATGCAGATGGCAGAAGCCTTCAGCAGGGCCGCTAAAAAAGGCGACAAACCCCGCAGGAGCATCATCTTTATGGCGGTGAGTGGTGAAGAAAAAGGTTTATTGGGTTCTGAATATTATTCTGAACATCCAACGGTTGATATGGCCAAAGCCTCTGCCGACCTGAATATCGATATGGTGGGCCGCGTTGATACAGAACGCAAGACAGCAGATACATTGAACTATATATACGTGATCGGCCACGACAAGTTAAGTTCAGACCTGCCCATTATCAACGAAGGCGTGAATAACAAATACACCAGGCTGGTGCTCGATTATAAATTTGATGATCCGAACGACCAGAACCGTATTTATTTCCGCAGCGATCATTACAACTTTGCGCGCAAGGGAGTACCCATTTTATTTTTCTATGACGGCATGCTGCAGTCAGATTACCACAAGCCCACAGATACTATTGAAAAGATCAATTTTGACCTGATGGAAAAACGGGCACGTATGATCTTCCACACCGCCTGGGAGATCGTTAACCGCGATAATATGCTGAAAAGGGATACGCCATTGAATATGGGTACCCGTTAATAAGAAAACATATCTCAACAAAACAGCCCCATCAAAAAACGGATGGGGCTGTTTTGTTTCTCTGTGGAACTATGTGCGCTCGGCGGCTCTGTGGTAAAAGAAAAATTCTAACTTACTAGCATCTCCAATATCGCCCAAAGCGAAGGCTTCACTACAAAGTTCTTTGGGTTCATTGAGATCCAAAGGAGTTTTGAGCACCAACATCCAATTGCCGCGGCCTTCAGGCCGTGGACTAAGAAGTATTCTAAAATACAAGTTCGGGCTTTAGCCCGCTGTGTTGTAAACCGGGCTAAAGCCCTGAAGAAATGTTGAGTCTTTGTATCCACGGCCTGAAGGCCGCGGCAATGAAAAATTCAAATGGTTCTGTACCTGATCCATCCCAGATTTTGACCAGGCGATTAACATGCCCGGAAGACAAAAAAAAATGGATCCAGTTGTTTAATATAAAATGGGCACGAATCTGCACACACTAACTAGCCGACAACTCTATATACCTCCGTGTATTCTGTCCCTCTGCGGTGAAGCCTTCGCCCCATGATCAAATTGAATACTTCACTGCAAAATCATTTGGCTTCACGGAACTCACAAGGATTCATGAGCACCATTCCCCAATTGCCGCGGCCTTCAGGCCGTGGACTAAGAAGTATTCTAAAATCCAAGTACGGGCTTTAGCCCGCTGTGTTGTAAACCGGGCTAAAGCCCTGAAGAAAAATTGAGGCAATTAACATAGGCCAAAGACAAAAAAATTGATACAGATAATCAAAATGTAATCGGCACGAATCAGCACAAAATAACTAACCAACAAGTCTGTGTAGCTGCGTGTATTCTAAACCTCTGTGGTGAAGCCTTTGCTCCTTAATCGAATCGAAGACTTAATCACAAAGTCTTTTAATTTCTCGGAGTTCTAACGGATTGATGAGCACCATTACCCAATTGCCGCGGCCTTCAGGCCGTGGACTCAGAAGTATTCTAAAATCCAAGTTCGGGCTTTAGCCCGCTGTGTTGTAAACCGGAGTAAAGCCCTGAAGAAAAATTGAGGCAATTAACATGGGCCAAAGACAAAAAATTGATACAGATGATCAAAATATAATCGGCACAAACTAACTAGCCCACAACGCTGTGTATTCGTGTTAAAAAAACGGTGTCTCTATCATCTCTGATCAAAGCTGAGGTTTAAAAAACAGAGGCCAAATATCCACAAAGGGAAAGGAACTATGAGCTTACCAGCCTAAAAGATATGCGAATATCAATGGCACCA
>JANPIE010000094.1:0-32432 GCA_031424835.1 Chitinophagaceae bacterium | reverse complement strand
TAATTTCATTACTGTTAAAATTTGATTGCCTTTTAAAAAGCGCAGAAATTGATAGCACCTCAAATGCTTCTTATGATCTCTCTTTGGGAGATGAATATTACTACAAAGGCAAAATCAGAAATCTATCGGATAAAAACCCATTCATATTAATCGAACCCTATGACTATGCGATAGTTACAAGCAAAGAGATTGCTAATTTCCCAAATGATGTTGCGGGGAGATTTGATTTGAAAGTTAGTTTGTTTTGCCAAGGCGTTGTTTTATCAAATGGAACTCAAATTGATCCGGGGTTTGAAGGGAAACTGTTCTGCTTGCTTTTTAATACATCTAATTCACCGGTTGCTTTAAAGAGGGGACAACATTACTCTACTATAGAATTTATTAGGTTAATTGAGCCTACAGAGGGTTATGAAGGAGTTTACCAATCTAAAATGAGTATAATACATTACCTGCCTTCAAATACGCTACAAGGGGGAGTTAATGAATTAAAAAAGGAAGTTGAGAAACTTAAAAGTGAGAGTCTAAAAATTCAAGGAATTATTTTAGGGATAATATCATTACTACTGGCGCTTATAGCAATATATAGAGTTATGGCTTAAAAACGATAATGAATTAAAGTTGGGCTATAATATTATTAAATTGTTTAAATGTGCGTGTGTGAAATAGCAGTTAGAACTCCTCCCCAGGTGGTGTAAAATGCCCCCTCCTTTCCCCCTAGGTTTATTTATTCTATTATGGCATTTTTATCCTTCGGAATTGTAATTTTGAAAGGAGGTAGGTGGAAAGGGCATTACCAAGTGCCCTATTTGCAAGGTTCTATGGTAATTGTTTGATTATCAATATAATGAGGATGTGGTTCGAATCCCTTCCTCTCTGCAATCCCGCTTTTAGCGGGATTTTTTTGTGATGATCAGGTATAAATACGCTACCGCTTTTAACTTTCACGTCGATCTTTGGTTAACATTTCAATGGATCGCGGGGCTTCTAAATATTATGTTTATATTCTTCAGAGCAGGAAGGATCATTCGTTTTATGTAGGTCAATGTGATGACCTGGACCGGCGCATGTCCAAACATTTTGATGGGATGAGTAAGTATACATCTGCTAAATGGCCGCTCCGCCTGGTTTATTTTGAGGTGTATGACTCACGAGCGCAGAGTATTAAAAGGGAAAAATATATCAAAAAGATGAAGTCAAGGAAATACATTGAGGGTTTAATTGGTAATAGATTTACGTGGTAGTTGAGAATGTGGAAGGCATTATGCTTTCCAAAGGACACCTTGCTAATTATTTGAAATGTTTCCTGTATTCCAATGCAACAGGATTTGAAGGGTCTATTGTAAGGATATCCTTGAAGGTTGCTTGTAAGGAGGCTTTATCGTTCAGCGCAATATATAATTCTATCATCACTTCCTTAATGCCGATACTTGAGCCATATATTGCCCGCCCCTTTTCAAGAAGTGCTTTAGCCAGGGGTATTTTTTTGAGCATAAGCAAATAGTTCCCTACAGTTATAAAGGAAACATCGGCAGTTATAGCCTGTGATTGCACCAATGAGTCGATCTTGTTTGCAGCAACTTCTGGTGAAGTTGCGTCTTTTATGGTCTGGTACATCAATCCGCTTTGCGTTTTAGTATTGGTGAAACGTATTGAATAGTTTTTTTCTTTGAGTTGGTGCGCAAGAATTGTAAACGTTATCCTCACGCGATCTGAAATTGCGGTCATGCCATTCCGCTCACCGTCCCAGTTACTCCTATTTACGCCGAATTCTTTTCGGCTTAATTCGGTATTACCCTCAAATACTACAAATTCATCGCTCCTGATATCAGGCACTGCGCCCCGCATGCGTGTAAGCACCAGGTCTACATTTTTAGTGATGCCCTTCATCGTAAGCTGCCCTTTCATGATATATTGATTGCCTGTTTGTACAATATCCCTGGATTCATAACTAATGCTGGGGAACTTGCCAGATTCAAACCAATTTTCAATCAGGTCTTTGTCTCTTGGTTGGTTACCTGTATTCAAGGTGGCAGCCTCCAGCTTCAGGCTAACACTTAATTGACGGGGATGCAAACTATCGTAATAAACCAGTCCTTTAATATTGTTAAAAGCTCCCGAAACTTTTCCAAAAGCCATATAGTCTATGGCAAACCGAAGCTCGCTATGCCCGCCATCAATGGAATAAAACTGAGATAACGGAAGGAACTGGGCCTTCATACTAAAGGAGATCATCAGGGAAATAATCAGGCAGAGAATACTTTTTTGCATAACAATTATCGGGCTTAATTTAATAGTGAATAAATTTTGGGAGGTTCTGTTACCAGGATACCGGTTCGTAACGCGAATCATACCTGATCACCGGCCGCTCAGGAGATGTATAATTCTGCCGGATTGCGTTCCACGGCCATTTTTTGGGCTGCAGGATATCGTTTATCCATAAACTGTCAGTTCCAACGATAAAAGAGCTTACCTGGCTGTTCTCTTTTATGATCCCCTTTCTTGTCATATCCCTAAGGATATCTTTAATAAGAAGGATGTTCTCTGCCTGTTGCGGCGTATTTGTTTTCTGTAATTTGCCTCTGTCATTTTGCAGTATCATGGAACCTTCACCCGGCATGAGTGTTATACTGTCTTTATTACGTATCACAAGAACAGCGCCTGTCCGAACATCTATTTGTGTGAACCCTGCGGCACTTTTTAACCGAAAGCTCGTTCCCATTACTTTTACGATTAAATCGTTTACATGAATTAGAAAAGGCCTTCCAGTATCCCGGGCAACCGTGAAAAAACCACTGCCGATCAGCGAAACTTCTCTTTTCTTGCCATTAAACCCATGCGGCCATACAAGCAGAGCAGATTTATCTAGGTCTGCCCTGCTGCCATCGCTCAAAACAATAACCCCCGGCCCGGTAGCTGTATCCAGCCGGCCGAGGTTTTGCCGGGTAATTGTTTTATCCGGATTTGACGCTGCCATCCACCATACCATAGCTATCACAGTAACCACTGCAGCAGCCAGACCGGGCCACCAACGAAAAGATTTGATGTAAGGTTGAGTCTTAAATCCGCCCGCGTCCAGTTTTACCTTGAAGCGGTTCCAGGCGGCAGGGACATCCTTTTTATAAGGATAAGCCAGCTTGCCGCATTGTTCCCATATAAAATGGTTTTTTTCCATAGATGAATCAGGGTAGGAAATCTGCAAGCTCCTTTCGCAGGGTTTGTAATGTTTTTGTTATTTCTGCTTCGATTGTTTTTATGGATAGCCCCATAATCTCTGCTATCTCCCGGTTCTTAAGCTCTTCATACCGGCTTAACTGGAAAATGGTACGCCGCTGTTGTGGTAATTGATTTATTGCATTTGCCAGTTTTTCTTCCAATTCTTTATTCGCTAACTGTTTATCGGACTCGTCATAACTCATAGGTCTGCGCTGTATATGATGCTGATACCGCAAACGATGTTTGTAATGTTTTAGCTGATTCATGCAGGCGTTATATACACTTTTATACAGGTACGCCTTTGTAGAAGGCAATACTTGTTTGCCAGCCTTCTTGACATAAAATTGATAGAATACCTGCTGAACAGTTTCTTCCGCCAGATCATCATCTCTTAGCATCACATAGGCATAACCATGCAGTCCGCTGTAATGCGTAGCAAATACTTCTTCAAAAGACGGAGTAGCCTGTATGCTCACAAGAGACATGTATTAATAAAACAACTGAAAAGGGGTTTACCCTAGCAAAAAAGCTAAAAATTTTGTCAGTTCCAAGTTCTTTATCCTATTTCCTGTTCATAATCAGTGTCCAGGCCTTTCTTCGCCAGCCCACTATATATAACTTTATAGGAATATTGACTGAATGATCGCTGCAGGAAACTTGTGTTGCGGATATCTGTTTTGGTCCAGATATGAAAAAACAACGCTAAAGAAAAATTGGATAGCAGTGTACTGATCAGAATTCAATAATCACCCCAATCGTAGGCGTTACAAACGGGTCATCATTTTTTACCCTTGTGGGTATGGCATTGCTGCCATCGGGCCTTACAGGTTGGCCATCTGTGGTTTCAAAGGCAGTATTGGCTGAGTTTCGTTTGAAAGTGTATTCGGGAATGGCCGGGTTCCTGGCTACATACCAGTTGGTCACATCCAGGAATACATCAATGGTCAATTTGCGGAAGTTCCATTTTTTATCTATCCTGATATCGCTGCTGTTAAATCCGCCGAGGCGCAAAGAATTCAGTTGCGTATAGTTGAATGTACCCGTGCCCTGCGAAAGATAATTCAGCCTCGATAAGCTTTCATCAAAAGGAGTATACGGCGCCCCACCCTGGTACCGGAATTTAATACCCAGTTCCCAATTGCGCCTGAATTTATAGCCTGTGGTGATACTTAGCAAATGTTGGTTGTCCCAACTGCTGGCAACATATTTTCCGTTTGCGCCACTATACAAACTCCTGTAAAAAGTATAGGAGAGGATGCCGAAAAAATTTTGCGTCAGTTTTTTCTGCACAAAGAATTCCATGCCATAGGCTTTTCCCTGCCCGGCGGAAACGATGGCTTCATTTCCGAGCACGTTGAAATCCGCTCCCAGGTTGGCAAGGGAAATCCCGTTTCGTACAGACACCGGCACCTGGTTGTATTTTTTATAGAAAGCTTCCAGGGTAAATCGTAAGCCTTCATTAGGAAGAAATTCAAGTCCGGTGGTGTAGTGATCGCTGCGTTGATAACGGGCATTTTTATTTACCAGGTTGCCATTATTATCTGCAAAGCCTAATATGGTATAGGGCGGAATTTTATAATAGCGGCCCAGCGACGCATTGAGTGTCCATTTTTCAGCTAACACCAGGCTTGCAGAAATACGGGGCGACATCGTTTGTAATCCATTCATACCATTAGTGGTAAATGTATTTACATCCGTTCGTATACCGGCGCTGATACCTAGCTGGTTATTCATAAATCGTTTTCCAAGTTGGGCAAATGCACCCATTCTTAAAAACGGGCTGATAGGGGTTTTGAAATTGATAGACTCGCCCGGTTGTATAACCATATTGGTATTGTCGCGTATTTCTTTTCGGATAAGGGTAAACGATTGATTGCTGTAATCCGCCATCTGTGCCGATGCACCGTAAGATAATTTCCAATCGCCCAGTATTTTGTTTATATCCAATCTCAGTTTGGTCTCGGCTTCCTGACTATCAATATCAAGTGTGAGGTTGGCTGCCGAAGGGTTTTCATTGTCCTCGTACTTTTTTATATCGTTGTTAAAATGGGTTTGGCTAAGGGCCAGGTTGAGAAACCCGTTACGCATCGTAGTTCGCAGCGAAAGCCCCAGCGTATAGTTCCACTGGTTCACCAGTACATTGGAATTAATCGAATACAGTTTTTCCGGTGTGGCTTTACGCGGCGCGGCGAAACGAAATTCATCAATAGCGCCAATGCCAATAAAGGAAAGCGTGGTTTTCTTGCTAAGCTGGTGAGTGATTTTGGTTTGAAAGTCCCAGTAGTTGGGTCGTATAGGAAGATCCAGTGCCTGGAAAAGTAATTGCAGGTAGGAGCGCCTGGCTGAAGCAAGAAAGCTTGTTTTTTTATTTCGCCCCAAGGGCCCTTCCATCGTAAGGGCCGCTTCGGTAGCGCTCAGACGGAAGTTTCCCTGCAGTTTATCCGGGTTGCCATTCTTTTGTTTAAACTGGAAAACAGAACTCAGTGCATTATCATAGCGCGCATCAAAAGCGGATGAGCTTAATTTTACATCCTCGATGAAACTCACATTCAGGATACCCTGCGGTCCTCCACTGCTACCCTGCGTTTGAAAATGATTAATGACCGGTACTTCAATGCCATCCAGGTAAAATACGTTTTCGTTGGGAGCGCCTCCCCGGATAATGATGTCGTTCCGGAAACTTCCGCCCTGTGGTCCTCCGCCAACACCGGGCAGTGTTTGTATTACTTTGCTGATATCAAAATTACCTCCGGGGTTAGTTTTGATTTCTTCACTGGTGAGGCGCTGTACACTCAAAGGTGTTTCAAGCGTGGCAGCTTTCGCGGTTCGCTTGTTTGACCTTACCACTACCTCGGTTAGTCCCGAAGGCTGGGGCTCCAGTTCAATGGAATACGTATTTTCATTACCGCTGTTGATCACCACGTTGAATAAGGTAATGTACTTGTAGCCTACTAATGAAAACCTGAAATTATAGGTGCCAACGGGAATGTTTTGTAAGCGAAATTTTCCTGTAGAATCGGTTGCGGTTCCTTTTGTACTCCCTTCAGCTGTAACTGACACCCAGGGCAATGGTAGTTGCGCATTTTTATCTAGTACGGTGCCGGTAATGCTGCCGGTTTGCTGCGCCTGGGAATAAACGGAAAACAGCAGTAAAAAACATGACCAAACTTTCATTTTAGCGGGATTGATGTAAGAAGTTCCAATTATATGAGTACATAACAACCGGTAAGTAGTTTTGTTGACATGTAATATACCTAATACGCTTTTCGCGATCCGTTTGCTAAATTTTTATCCATTTCCTGCAGACCCATTGCGTACCGTGTATCGGCGCTGCATCCAGAAGGTTTTGGTGTCGGTATGCTTTTTGGTCTATCCGGTTTGCATGCGTTGTTAATCCTGGGTGACGGCAGGGTTTATGTTCGTAGCTTTGACGCATGAACCTCCTCCCATATCCCATTACCCAGGAGCTTCGGCACTGGCAGAAAGCCATGCTTAAAAAGCCTACGTTGCTGGGAAGGCTATCCAAATCATTGCAGCGTAAAGTGAACAGTTATATTCCCGAAAAAGTGCATGAGGCCATCACGGTAACTATTAAACAGATGATACGCGGCGTTTTGTTTGGTGCGGGTATCACTACTTCACTCTCTGCCGAACAAAAATCATTTGAAGTAAGGGAAGCCGTTGTCAAAGAAAGGATTAAGTTTTTCCAGAAAACGGCTTCTGTGGAAGGTGGCATCACCGGGGCGGGAGGTATATTGTTGGGATTGGCAGATTTTCCGCTGCTGATCGGGATCAAACTAAAACTGCTGTATGAAATAGCGTCCCTGTATGGATTCGATACGCGGGATTACAAAGAACGCCTGTACATCCTTTATATTTTCCAACTTGCATTTTGCAGCCAGGAACAGCGGAGAAAAATTTATCTGCAGATGGCCGACTGGGATAACTATGTGAAATCGTTACCGGAAGATATCAATGCATTTGACTGGCGCACATTTCAGCAGGAGTACCGTGATTATATTGACATTTCAAAAATGCTGCAATTGGTACCCGTGATCGGTGCACCTGTTGGAGCGGTAGTGAATTATAGATTGCTGAAGAAGCTGGGGTTGACCGCGATGAATGCGTATCGGATGCGGTTGGGGGGTAACCCGTTGCCGGTTCCCAATTACCGGTAATTAGATGGGGTCGTAAAACTTGAAAACCGGCAACTGGAAACCAGCATCCGCAATACTCATAGAAGTTTCATCCCCAAATGACCAAGCACCGTAAAAAGTGCGCAACGCACCAGTACACCTAAACAACACCACATCACCATTTTTTTAAGGGGTACATTAAAGCCCACCCCAACGCCGATGCTTACGGGTGCACCAACTGTCATTGTGCCGAGAAAACCGAGACCTATCACTCCGTATTTTTCCCAGATCCGGTAGATCATACCCGTTTTGGGTTTTTCTTCTTTTGGTTTGGGTTTACGGAAACGGGCGATCAGTTTTTTGATGTGTTCACCCAGAAAAACCGCGATATACACACCTGCCAGCCCGCCGATCAGGCTTGCCAAAAATATTGTCCAGGGCGAAAGACCGAAAGCAAAACCTGCGGGTATGGCAGCGTAAATTTCGAATGTGGCCAGGGCGCCTACCGTGAGGATTTTGAGCATGCGGCGAAGATAAGGGTTAAGCTATGAGCAATATGCTACAAGCGCTGCGCATTTAGGAGTTCTTTAGCTTTTGAAGGGGAGGAAACAGCCCACGGCGCCTGGCTCGTGACTGATACGAACTACAAAGTACGAAGTACGAACTACGAAGTACGAACTATGAAGTACGAAGTGTGTATTTATTTCGTACTTCGTAGTTCGTACTTAAATTTTCTTTCTATTTAAAATTTCTTCCGCCCGGAAAGATCTTCTGCTGGGGTATTTCTTTTGGCTGTGATCTTTTGTCCGGTGGGGGGATGGTTTTTTCATCGGCCCGTGATAAGGTCAGTAAGGGTAGTTCCCCTTCCTGTGATGCTGTCAAATTCCGCAGCAATTTGGAAAGGTCATAACACTTTTTTACAATAACGTGTATCACTTCACCTTCTACCTGTAATTTACCTTCTGCCATGATCAGCCGGGATTGTAAAATTTCTTTGCGGAATTGTTCAAAAAGTTTTTCGAAGATCACCAGGTTGGCGTAACCCGTTTCATCTTCAATGGTCATAAAACAGATACCGCCCGCAGTGCCGGGTCTTTGCCTTACCAAAACCAGTCCTGCCACTTTTACGTGGTCGCCATCTTTTGCCTGGCTAAGTTCTTTCGCTGAGCGGATATGGAGTAGCGATAATTTTTCACGAACAAAACTTACCGGGTGCGCTTTTAATGAAAGTGAAGTAGTCGCATAATCATGTACCACGTGTTCAGAGATACGCATGAAGGGGAGTGATATGTTTTTTTCTGCTGCTGCATCCGGTGACTGTCCGCGGAACATGGCATCCAGCCTGTCTTTTGTGCTCACCTCCCACAATGCCTGCCGGCGATCAAGACCCAGGGACCGGAATGCATCGGCATCCGCTAGTTTTTCAAGCGCCGACTGCGACAGGCCTGTTTCACGTAACGCATTAATGGAAGTGTAGGCTTGCTGCCTTTTGGTAATTAACAAACGGATATCCTCTTCACGTAAGCCTTTCACCTGCCTGAAACCTAAACGCAATGCACAATATTTGCCGGCTTTTTCTTCCAGTAGATTATCCCATAGTGAATGATTGATATCGACAGCTCTTAGTTCCACGCCGTGATTTTTTGCATCAATAACGATCTGGGCAGGCTGGTAAAATCCCATGGGCATACTATTGAGTAAGGCGCAGGCAAATACATCCGGATAAAAACATTTGAGCCAGGATGAAACATACACCAGCAACGCAAAACTGGCAGCATGGCTTTCAGGGAATCCATAACTGCCAAAGCCTTCCAGTTGCCTGAATACCCTTTGGGCATAGGCGAGTGGATAACCTCTTTCCAGCATGCCATTGATGAGTTTGGTTTCAAATTTTGTAACAAGGCCCTTTGCTTTAAAAGTGGCCATACTTCGTCTCAATTCATCCGCCTCCGCGGGTGTAAATCCGCCTGCAACGATCGCGATCTTCATGGCCTGTTCCTGGAAAAGTGGAACACCCAGGGTGCGGCTTAAAATTTCTTCCAGTTCTTTAGAGGGGTATTCAACAGGTTCTTCCCCATTTCTTCTTCGCAAATAGGGGTGTACCATATCACCCTGTATGGGTCCGGGCCGAACAATGGCCACTTCAATGACCAGGTCATAAAAAGTTTTGGGACGTAGCCGGGGTAACATGGATTGCTGTGCACGGCTCTCTATCTGGAAAACGCCGATGGTATCGGCATGGCAGATCATTTCATAAACCGCGGGATCATCCTGTGGAATATTGGCAAGAGTAAGGTGCAGGTCATAATGCGTTTTGGCGAGATCAAATGCTTTGCGGATACAGGTAAGCATGCCCAATGCCAGCACATCTATTTTTAAAAATCCGAGTGCGTCAATATCATCCTTGTTCCATTCAATGCATGTTCTGTCTTCCATGCGGGCATTTAAAATGGGACAGAGATCTGAGAGCCTGCCCCTTGTAATCACAAATCCTCCGGTGTGCTGGCCCAATTGCCGGGGAAAACCCATAAACTGTCGTGTGAGATCCAATACTTTCTTCAGGTGTTTATCGCCCGGATTCAAACCCTGTTCCCTGATCCTTTTGCCTTCAAACCACTCGTCTGTAAATTCCCACACAGAACCGGAGATACGGTTGATGGTGTCAACGGAAAGTCCCATTGCTTTTGCTACATCCCTGAGTGCGCCTTTCTGGTGTTGCTGGGTAACGGTGGCTACGATGGCTGCGCGGTCACGGCCATATTTCCGGTAGATATACTGCATCACTTCTTCTCTGCGTTCATGTTCAAAGTCTACATCAATATCCGGTGGTTCATTGCGTGCAGCGGAAATAAATCTTTCAAAAAGTAATTCAAATTTGGTGGGATCCACCGACGTGATACCGAGCAGGTAGCAGATGGTGGAGTTGGCCGCGGATCCACGCCCCTGGCATAGAATATTTTTTTCACGCGCAAAACGAACAATATCATATACGGTAAGAAAATAGGCAGCGTAATTCATTTCCTTTATAAAACCCATTTCATGGTGTATCGCCTTTACGATCTTGCGGGGTATCTCTTCTCCAAAATGTTCGCGCGCGCCTTTCCAGGCAAGAAATTCCAGTTCTTCCAGTGGGGTGCGGCCATCGCTGGTAATCTCATCGGGATATTCATATTTCAATTCATCCAGGGAAAAATGGCAGGCTTCTGCAATCTCCTGTGCGCGGGCTATGGCAAGGGGATATTGCCTGAACAAACGCTGCATCTCGGGTATGGATTTCAAATAGCGCTCTGCATTGGGATGCAAACGGTAGCCGGCGGTATAGATGGTGCATTTTTCTCGTATACAGGTTACTATATCCTGTAACTGTCTTCTTGAATGATCATGGTAATGCACATCATTGGTGGCAACCAGAGGAATATTCCATTGCATGGATAATTGTGCAAGACGGTGTAAATATTTTGCATCATCTCCCTGGTAAGACCTGGCAGCAGCCAGATAAAGCTCTGCGCCAAAATGAGATTGGTATTCTGCCAGGGTTTTTTCAAATACGGCATCCAGCTCAAACCGTTCATTCAATACGTGGGGCGGTACCACTATCCATTTTATATTTTTTGTAGCATGGTACAGATCGTTTTTGTATAAATGACATTCTCCTTTTTCCGCACGCCGGTTTCCAACAGTAAGCAGGTTGCTGAGTTTTGAGTAGCCATCCCGGTTTATAGGGTAGGCAAGTAGGGATGGTCCATCTAACAGGTCAATACGGCAGGCAGGAATGATTTTTATTTTTGATTTTTTTGCGGCCATATGCGCGCGTACAATGCCCGCAAATGTATTTCTATCTGTTATCCCTATCCTGGTATAACCCAATGCCGCTGCATGTTCCACCATTTCTTCCGGATGCGATGCGCCGCGGAGGAAACTGAAATTGGTGGTTACCTGTAGTTCTGTATAACTCATAGCCTCACATCTTATCAAGCAAAAAATCCATGGAGAAACCATCCATGCCGTTTATCGGAATCATAATGTCCTGAACGAAATAGCCAGTAACGATGTCCCGCTTCATCTTCCACAACGTAGTAGTCGCGGTGCTGCCCTTCCGCTAACCACCATTCCTGTTCAATCCGTTCCGGCCCATCTGCTTTGGTTATTTTATGCAATACTCCCTTGTAGTGAAACAGCATGGGAGGATAATCCGGTACCGGCGCAGTAACCTGTATGGGTTCGGGTTTTGGTAAAAGTTGTAAGGGTCTTGGCCTGTCTGCTTTCCAGGGGCTAAGGTTTTGTTCACTCAGTGAGGATGCCTGTTTTACGGATCGTTCCGGCCAGTAATGTTCATCCGGCAGGTAACGGTGAATATGTCCCTCCCCAAACCGGCATACCAGGCGGTCCAGCATTTCTGAGAGGCCGTGATCATGCAACCCTTGTGTGGCGCTCCAAAGCTTTTCCTGTACGGGAATCTGTTCTTCCACTTTCTGTGCTTCCAGTATGAATACCTCTATTCCCGGGGCGGGTTCAAAGCTGGAAAATTGTAAACCGAATAATTTTGAAAGGTGTTCTTTATTATGTGTAGGATGATTGGTGCTGACGGATATCTTTTCAATCTTTCCATCTACACGGTAGCCTTTTAGCAAGGCAGTACGGAGGCCTTTTTGTTCCTGCATCAGCCTGTTACATAATTTATCCAGCAATCGTTCCAAAGCGATTTCGATACCGGTTGCAGTAACAATGGGTTCTAAACAGGGTAACCGTTCCTGGTAAGCTTCCACCGGCAATACAGGAATAATGGTTTCTTCTTCATTGCCCAGTGCCTGGTCAATGCGTTGGAGGAACTGCGGTCCAAAACGCCTGCGTAATGCGGATCGGGGCATCGCTATAAAATTTTTTATTTCACGAAGCCCCAGTTTGTGTAATCTCTCCACCGTTTCCATTTCTATCCGCAAGGCAGCAGGCGGCAAACACATTAACGCTGCACCCTGTGCGCCTGCGGGAATAATACTCTCATTCTTTCCATAACGCGCAATGGCCCAGGCGGCACCTATGGTATCTGCCATGGCGGCGTTTGTATGGTAGCCAAAATTTTGCAGGCGGGTAATGATATCGTTGATATAATTTTTTTCTCCGCCCCATAAATGCGGGCAGCCGCTTGCATCAAGGGTAATACCATCAGGAGGGTCTATTCCTGCCACAGGAGTATATCGTGTACACCATTCGGCTATTCCTTTTAATAATTTGAGTGAGAGGCCGGGCCGATCATCCAGTACTTCCAGTTCCGGAATAAGCGCCCTTGCATCTGCTACCACCATGCCCGCTTCTACCTGTTGTGCCATTGCCCATGCATTGGCGGCCGTAATCATCATCCGGCCATGGTTGGGGGCCGCTAAAACAAATGGCTTTTTTCCGAGTGCAGGGTTGCGACGGGTAAACCAATCCGTTGTAAGAAAACGGAACCATATAGACACATAACGCCCTGACATATCATCCTGTTTTCTTTTGTTGTTCTTGTTGCATAAGCGCAGTGATACCGGGTAAGGCGATGAATTTTCCGTTGCACCATTCCACCTGCCATGAACCCGGCCGGCCATTTCGGATTTTTATTAGCTCAATGTTCCAGCGTGGAAATCCAACACCCGGAAGATCATCCGGTAAAACACTGGATACCGGTGATATTTTCCACCTGCTAACGCATGCCGTGGTGGGCAGGCTGCGTGGGCTGTGGCGAATGATAAAACCGGTAACGCGGCTTTGTTCAACGGCCAGTTGCAACCGCCGGGAATCCGTAAAAGACAGGTTGGTTATTTCAGACACTACGGCTGCAAGTCCCGGGCAACCCAGTGCTTCCTCCAGGGCCCATAACCTGTCTTTCTCATTGAGGAGTTGGATGAAGATAACCTTGCCCGGATCGATACCAAATGCAACCAATGCCGGCGGGAAAATATTTTTTGAAGCGCCGATCCACACAGCAGCACCCCCGCCCGCCATTAGCGTGGAGAGGATACCTGCAATAAATCCACCAGTGGCCGCCAGGGATTCTGTTTGTGTACAACAAAATTCATGAACCGCTCCCAATGGAAAACGGTTATGGGGGAAAGCCGTTTTAAGGGGGCCCAGTTCAATATCCACCAATGCATGGCCCTGTACAGGTTTGAATTGCTGCCAGAGAATATCTTTTCGCAATTGGTTAATGATATCGGCCTTCTGTGTTATCACCTTCAGAATACTAAATAATTTAGTAAATGTAGGAAAGATCAATAGCTTTCTGATTTTTTTATTTGTGAGGGAAAAGCAGCCAGAGTATGAAATTTATGCATTATATATTAATAATAAAATGTATATTTTATTATTTTTTCAGTTAACCCCTTAACCATCAGGCTTTCTTTACTTTTCCGCTGTATTTAAAAAAAATATCCCGGCAACCTGTAACACCGGGACAAGCTCTGCGATTAGATAACCATACAACTGAGACGGCT
The DNA here is from genome assembly GCA_031424835.1 of Chitinophagaceae bacterium. GTDB lineage: Bacteria > Bacteroidota > Bacteroidia > Chitinophagales > Chitinophagaceae > Sediminibacterium. Next base: position 18,616 of record JANPIE010000094.1, on the reverse strand, counting down.
GCTTTGGAATTATTTGAGACAATAACACAGGGTGAACTGGTGGAGAGGTGTAAACGGGGAGACCCCTCGGCTTACACAGAACTCTATAACCTATATGCAAAAGAGGTATATAATTCCATTTACCGTTTGATAAACCATACTGCGGAAGCGGAGGATATTTTGCAGGAAAGTTTTGTAGCGGCATTCCAGGCAATAGACCGGTATGAGCACACGGGTGGTTTCAGGGCATGGATCAAAAGGATCGCGATTAACAAATCAATATCCTGGCTGCGTAAAAAAAAGATCAGGCTGGTGGAACTGGAAACGGGTAATGTACGGATAGAAGAAGAGGAGCCGATAGATGAAAAAGCATTTGCTTTTAAACTGGAAGAAGTGAAACAGGCGATAGAAGCATTACCGGAAGGATACCGGACCATTGTGCAGTTACACCTGTTTGAAAATATTACCCATGTAGAAATTGCCAATATGTTAGGCATAGCGAACAATACAGTAAGAATACAATATCACCGTGCTAAAAAGAAAATACTTCATTCGCTTACAAAAGGAGGTTTATCATGAGCAATGAGTTTGAAAAATTTGTCGCGCATAACAGGGATGCATTTGAAACCCGTACACCCGACCCCGCTGTCCTGGAAAGGATACATGCAAAGATGCGTGCATCCAAAAAAAAGCAGGGCATTCTCATTCCGATGAAAGTAGTGCGTTGGGCGGTAGCAGCCAGTGTGATCTTAGTGGTTGGCGCAGGTGGTTATTTATTATTACAGAAAAAGCCTTCAACAGCCAAAGTAACACCGATGGCAAATAACAAGAAAACTGTTACCGAGCCGATCGTAAAGGAAGAAGCCGGTAAAGAAGAATCCATAAAAAAAGAAACGACGATACCTTATCAGGAGTTGAGGGTACAACAGGCCCGTTCCGAAAGAATAGAGCAGGAACCCGCTGCCAACCGGCAGGTCTTGTTTGCGAAGCTGAATGACATGGAATCACCCGGTCAGCGCATCACCGGTGCGTCACTTGCGAATAAATTGAAGAACACGGATAAAGAGATTGTTGATGTATTGGTGAAAACAATGAATACAGATCCTAACACCAATGTTCGGTTGGCTGCACTCGAAGCCTTGAGCAAGTTTCATCGTGAGCGTTATGTGAAGCAGCAATTGGTCGCTTCCCTTGAAAAACAAAAAGATCCGATGGTACAGATAGAGCTGATTCAATTGCTGACACGGATGCGTGAGACTACCATATTAAAAGAGCTGGATAAGATCGTAGAAGACGGGAACACCATCAAAGCGGTAAAGGACAAAGCGTATTCGGGCATATTCACTTTACGTTCATAAATATACATTTAATAACAGGTAAGTGCTACGGAACTGGTTCATGCATGACAGCCACCCGGAGTAATTACCCACACCCCAACTATAAAAATTTCAAAAAAAGAAAAATGAAAAAGTACTTAATAACTTCCCTGCTCGCCCTGATTACTTTAACTGCTATACAGGCGCAGGATTTCAAACTTGCTAAAAGCAGTGGTAAACTGGTGATTAATCTTTCTTCCGTGGTGGTTGAGGGACATAGCGGAACCGATATTGTTTTCAGTTCCGAAAGGCAGTCAGATGAAAGCGATGAAAGGGCAAAAGGACTCAAACCCATCAGCGGCTCTGGTTATACAGATAATACGGGCCTGGGTATCAGTGTAACCGATAAAGGAACTACAGTAGAGGTTAACCAGGTTAACCAGCGCGACCGTAAAGTGAAGATCCTTGTTCCAAAGGGTATCATGGTATCGTATGCATTTGATAAAGTACAGTCAGGAAAAGTAGTATTCAGGAATATTTCCAACGAAATAGAAGTATCGGTGCAGTATAACGAAGTGCACCTTGAAAATGTGACGGGTCCGCTTTCTGTAAAAGCCATCTATGGTGGGGTGGATGCCAAATTCAACGAGAACATTAAAGGACCTATTTCTATCGTTTCCATTTACGGGCATGTAGATGTGGCTATTCCTGTTACTACCAAAGCCAACCTGAGCATGAGTACTTCCCATGGTGAAATATTTGCCGCGTCTGATTTCAAAATAGACATGGAAAAAACAACGGATATGGTTAGTTACAGCAATAAGGTAAAGGGGAAAATCAATGGTGGCGGATCCGATTTTTCCCTTCGGTCCGATTACAGTAAGATCTACCTGCGCAAAAACTAATTATCAACTACCACCTAATTTTTGATTGTATGAAAAGAATATTCACCTGGCTCTGTTGTCTTATCGTAACCGGTGCAGCGGCGCAAACTACCGTCAACAAAACATACCCAGTTAAAGCCGGGCAGCAGGTAGAACTGGATTTCGATTATCCAAAGATCATCCGCATCAGTACCTGGGATAAAAATGAAATTTCTGTAAAGGCCCTGGTAAAGATCAATGATGGAGAAAACGATTCCGCTTTTGAGCTGGAAGAGAAGAACCGGGAGGGGATGATCACCATCAGCAACCGGATCAGGGATCTGGAAAACCTGCCCAGGATCTACACCATCATACAAAATGGGCAGAAGACCGTATTCCGTTCAAAGGATCAATACAAGGAATTTACCAACAAAATGGGGCCAGGGGCAAAACGTATCACGTCTGAAGGTGTTGATATGGAGATTACCATCGAGATATGGATACCGGCCAACACCGCTACCCATGTTAAGGCCAAATATGGAATCGTGGAAATTGTGAACTTCAATGCGCCCGCTACGGTAGATGCGCCTTATGGGGGTATAGACGCTACTGTTATACCTGCCAACACAGGCAAACTGCAGGCCACTACCAGTTATGGTCAGATCTATACCAATCTTGATCTGAAGCTGACGGATAAAACAGAGCGTGATTTCTTTAGTTCTATCACCGCCGAACCCGGTAAAGGGCCGGCCTATATTTTGAAATCCACGTACGGAAATTTGTATTTGCGTAAGCAGTAAGCGACAGGATTTTTGACGCCGGGAGCGTAGTGGCTTTTTATTTGCCTATGAGCAGGACAGGAGCGAAAGAGTACAGAAGAGTTTTCCTCTTAGCCTCCTTTCCTCTTGTTCTTCTCCTTGGGATACTCCCGAGGGTCAATAAAAGAAGGACGAAGACAAAAAAGGTGAGAAGAACTTTTTTTTCTTTTTATCGAAATACCAGCAGGGGTATCATTTTATTTCCCTGGGAGCAGAACAGGAGCGAAAGAGTTCAAAAGAGTTTTCCTCTTAGCCTCTTTTCCTCTTGTTCTTCTCCTTGGGAAACCCCCGAGGGTCAATAAAAGAAGGACGAAGACAAAAAAGGTAAGAAGAACTTTTTTTCTTTGTTCTTCTTTAAAGAAATACCAGAAAGGGTATCATTTTATTTCCCCAGGAGCAGGACAGGAGCGAAAGACTACAAAGCAGGGTTGCCGGACCAGGTTACGCTAAAGTAGCATCGATATCAGCAATAGATAAGGGCTTATCAAGGATGGTAATGTCCATATCTTCGGGGAACAATAGTTCTTTCGGTGTGCCATAAGCACTGATCAGCGTGATATGCATATCGGGATACTGGGAATGGAGTTTATCAACCATGGTCCACCCAAGCCCATCCGGTAAATGGTTATCCAGTATTAAAGTATCTGGAACCAGCGACGAAAGTTTTTTCATACCATCTTCGAGGGTATGGGCCACATAAACGATATGTCCCTTATTGTTCAGGTGTTTTCTAACCAGCAGGCATAGGTCCACCTCGTCATCAATGATTAATACTCTTTTTTGCATCTTTATGGAAGGTATAAATTCGGTTACACTTAAGCAAAAACTGTTCCCACGCTGGCCAATAAAATGTAAAATAAAAAAATAGCCCCGCAAAACTTCTGCGGGGCCTTTGTTTCTTCACTTGCTACTCTCTTCGCCGGCATTATCCGGATCAGATATATGGGTATATTTCTCAGGGAGAACCACCCCCGTCGCAAATGAGTAAACGTACTTGCCCTATATAATACCATAACTGTGCCGGGATCATTACCGTCTGGATAAAGAAAGATCGGGTAGTTTGCTGCGAATTATTTTCCCCAACCCTTCACTGTATTACCCCTATTTTCTCTGTGAAACTCCGTGTTTTCTGTGGCTCTGTGGTAAAGCCTTCGCTACGATCCCCGCGGCGATTAACCACCGATCCATTTGGCAATTAGGAAGGCGCATCCTGCAGCCAGGGCCCCGATGAGTGCCACTTTCCATGCACCCTGCCAGGGGGAGGTACCGGTTAGTTTGCTTTTAAAGTAGCCAAAGATCAGCAAACATACCAGGGTTACTACCGCCGAAATGCGAAGGCCGGTAATACCATCACTTACAAAAAAATAAGGACTCAGCGGAATAAAACCACCAACGATATACGAGACGCCGATATTAAAGGCACTTTTCCGCGCTCTTTTTGGATCGGGCTTTTCCAGTCCCAATTCATATCTCATCATAAAATTTGCCCAGCGGTGTTTGTCGCGCGTGAGTTCTGCCACCGCCAGGCTCTGCACCTGCGGACTTAACCCAAGGTGTTCAAAAAATTCACGGACTTCTTCTCTTTCCACATCCGGCAAATGCTCTATTTCGTGGTATTCTCTCCTTAATTCGCTGTCGTAATGATCCTGTTCGGTTTTGCCTGCCAGGTAGCCGCCCAGTCCCATCGCAATGGAACCCGCTGCAATCTCGGCCACACCCGCAATGACAATAAGGTTTACATCGGAAACGGCCCCGCTTAAACCGGCCGCCAGTGCAAAGGGAACCGTGAGGCCATCGGCCATGCCGATGACCACGTCTTTTATAATGGCCGGACTTGACAGATGTTCTTCTGGGTGATGGTGAAGGTGCGTATCCATAAGGAATTAGCTGATTTTTTCAGGGTTAGGGACACATTAATAAATTGTTATGTCCTGGTGCAACGCCATTGACGAATTTAGTCATTCCTGTTAACATTCATAATGTGCAGGTAACATTGGGGTAACAATTTGGTAACATACGGAAGGCAACTTTGCAAAAGCAAATTAACCTACCCCGTGAAGAAAATTATATCGCTCGCATTGTTTGTTTTTATATCGGTTTTGGCCCTGGCGCAAAAAGGAAGTATTTCAGGTAAAGTGATCAATTCACGTAACGAAGGACTTGCCGGTGTAACCATCAAAATATCCGGCGGCGCAACTGGTTTTACCAAATCGGATCTGGAGGGCAGGTTTACCCTGGCGGTTGAAACCGGCAAAAAATACAGCATTGTGTTGTCTTATGTTGGCTACCGCGAAAAAGCGATTGATGATATCAGCATCACCAAAGCCGGGGAAGAGGGTTTTCTGAATGTGATCATGGAAGAAGCAGGTAAAGCGCTGGAAACCGTTACAGTAACTTCCACTGTTCGTGGCAGTCAGCGTGGCGAAACTGTAAACGCATTAATATCCTTTCAAAAAAATACGAACACGGTATCATCTGTTATTTCGGCAGAAGCCATCAGGCGTTCTCCCGATAAAAATACCGGTGAAGTATTGAAGCGTACACCGGGCGCCAGTATACAGGACGGTAAATTTTTGATTGTTCGCGGCCTGGCAGAGCGTTATAACCTGGCTATGCTTAATGGCGTGCAGCTGGGTAGCACGGAACCCGACCGTAAGGCTTTTTCATTCGACCTGATCCCGTCGAATATGATCGATAATATCATCATCAATAAAGCATTTGTACCGGAACTTCCCGGCGAGTGGGCAGGCGGATTGATACAGGTAAACACGAGGGATATTCCGTCCAAAAATTTCTTTAATATCCAGGTAGGAACCGGATTTAATACACAAACCCTATCACGCGATTTTTATTCCTATAAAGGTGGTAAAACAGATTGGCTGGGCATAGATGATGGTACACGCAGCCTGCCCTCAACGTATACAACCAAGTCGGCCTTTGACGTATTAAGCAACAAAGATAAAACGGCAATGGGCAGCAGTTTTGAAAACATCTGGAACCCTTCCATTACCAATGGTATCAATCGTTTCAATGGACAGATCCAGGTAAGCGGCGGATTCACCGCCAATACAAAAGGCAGCAGTAAACTGGGCGGTATATTTGGACTCACCTACAACAGGTCCTCGCGCTATGTAAAGGGCACCAACAGTGGTTTTAACTTTATCGGCAACGGAACATTCACACCTGATTTTAAATTTATTGATGACAAGTACAGCAACGATATTTTGTGGGGTGCACTGGCCAATGTTACTTACCAGATCAATAACAATAACAAAGTATCTGTAAAGAGTTTGTTCAATATCAACGCATCGGACTATACCACATTGCGTACCGGGCTTGAGAACAATTACAATCCATCACTCGATAGTGCAAGGGGTTATGAACTGGGTTTCCGCCAGAATACATTCTGGAACTCGCAGGTTAGCGGCGAGCATAACCTGGTAGCCAATGTGCTGAAATTCAAATGGCATGGCTCCTTTACTTTGCTGGACGGTTACATTCCTGACCAGCGGAGATTGTATTATCTGAAGAACAATTCATCGGCCACCAATCCTTATACTGCCGTACTGTCTAACGTACTTTCGCAGAAAAGTGGTAACCGATTTTACCAGAACCTGAGTGATTATGTGTATTCTGGTGGTGGCGATCTTTCTTATGGATTTGATGCATTTGGCTCGAAGCAAACCGTTAAGGCGGGTTATTTACTTCAGGTGAAGGACCGCCTTTTTGATGCAAAACCTTTCTCTATCTATCTGCCCCGCGACAATCCTTCATTGCGGTTATTGTCACCGGACGCGATCTTTGCGCCCACTAATTTTGGCGATGGTTCTGTTACCAGTACCCTGCTCGCTTTTGATGCCATTAAAGGAACGCTGTACAGGTATATTGCCAATACGATCATGAATGCCGGTTATCTTCAGTTTGATAACCAGTTCGGATCAAAACTTCGTTTAATCTGGGGTGTACGTGTGGAAGACTATGATCAACTGGTGGGAAGCGTGAAGGCATCTGATCCACGTCATAGCCATACACGCGTAACTGATTTCCTGCCAGGGCTGAATGCCACGTTGAAATTAGACAACTTCACCAACCTGCGTTTTTCCGCTTCACAAACCGTTGTGCGGCCTGAGTTCAGGGAGTTGTCCACTTTCCAGTATTATGATTTTGAAGTAAACGCCGCGGTACAGGGATTACCCACCCTGCAGCGTACCAAGATATCCAACCTTGACCTGCGTTATGAACTCTATCCCAAAGCGGGAGAAGTATTTACGGCGGGTGTGTTCTATAAACACTTTGACAAGCCTATCGAAATGATCTACAATTTCGGACAGGGTGGCTCCAGTGTTTTCAATTTTGCGAATCCTGAAAGTGCAGACGCTTACGGGGCGGAACTGGAATTCAGGAAGCGACTGGATTTTTCTGAAGCACTAAAGAATTTCACTTTCCAGGCCAATGGATCTTATATTTTCAGCCGCGTAAAGGATACCAATCTTTTCCTTGACCGCCCGTTGCAGGGTCAGTCACCGTATCTCGTCAATGTGTCGCTGATGTATGATGCAGAGGCGCATGGTTTAAGTGCCACTCTCTTGTATAACCAGATAGGCAGGCGCGTAACCTTTGTGGGTAGTCTTGATCAGCCGGATATTTATGAGAGCTCAAGGCCTGTTTTCGATTTTCAGCTTACCAAAAAATTCGCACGTAATAAAGCAGAAGTACGGTTGAATGTTCAGGATATACTGAACCGCACCTTGTATTTCTATCAAAACCCGGATGGAAATGCCAGCCTTGATATGAAGAATGATCCATTCAGGTTAAGCCGTCAGCCGGGTACCAATATTTCTGTCACGTTTGGATATGCACTATAAATCATACAACATAAAAAAAGTATAAATAGAACATCATGAAAAAGTCAATAGTAATGTTATCTGCACTGGCAGGTTTAATGATCACGGGCTGTCGCAAAATTGAGATGGACGGTGGTACAACCACGGTAATTCCGGGTCCTACCACACCTTCCGGCCAGACCATTACCATCAAAGGTAGAATAGACAAGGATACCGTGCTGAGAGCGGGCAATACCTATATATTGAGTGGTATCGTGTATATGGTTAATAATACCAGTATGAAAATAGAACCCGGTGTTACCGTAAAAGGCGACTACCAGGGTGCGAATGTTGCAGCGCTTGTTATTACACGCGGATCCAAACTGGTAGCCGATGGTACCCAGGAAAATCCCATTGTATTTACTTCCAATTCACCGGTACCCCGTTCAGGTGACTGGGGTGGTATTGTTTTGTTAGGTAAGGCGAGTGTGAATTCAACGTATACAGGTCCTGGTGGCGGAGCCGGTACACTGCAGGTAGAAGGTGGTATCGATAATTCATTTGGTGATGGTGTTGCCGGTGGCGGTGCAACCCCCAATGATGATGACAGTTCAGGTGTACTGCGTTATGTGCGTATTGAGTACGCAGGATATGCTTATCAGCCAGACAAAGAGATCAACAGTTTAACGATGGCTGCTGTAGGAAGAAAAACAGTGATCGATTATGTGCAGGTTACCTATGCAAAAGATGATGCTTTTGAGTGGTTTGGCGGTACAGTTAACTGTAAGCACCTGATTGCCTATAAAACACAGGATGATGATTTTGATTCTGACAATGGTTACAGCGGTAAAGTGCAGTTTGGGATAGTTTTGCGTGACTCGACCATTGCGGATATTTCCAGGAGTGAGGCGTTTGAAAGCGATAATGATCCCAGTGGATCACTCAATTCACCACAAACAAGGGCGGTATTCAGTAATATGACCGTAATAGGACCCCGCGCTACCCTGGCCAATAACGGTAACACCTTATACCTTGCCGGCGCGCATATCAGGCGTAATACAGGTATATCCATTTTCAATTCTGTATTCCTTGGATGGCCAATCGGATTGCTGGTTGATTCAAGAAATGGACGTGCCATGGAACAGAATTTAATGGATAGCACCGTTCGTTTCAGGAACAATACCATTGCTGGTTGCGGACCAGCTTCCGGAACAGACGCCAGTTCTTATTCCTTTATTGCTGCTACAACAAATACCAGTATGTGGAATACGGATTCTGTGAAGAACAGGCTCTCTGCTTCTTTTATGGGCAATACTGTTCTTACCAACGTTTCTGATGCCAAAATGATCGCACCATTTAATTATGGAGCGCCCGATGTAGTTCCATTTGGCGGAAGCAATGGTTACCAGCCTATTCTTACCGGCGCTAGCTTTGCGGATGCTAAATTATCAGGGTTTACCGTGGTTAATTTCCGTGGTGCCTGTGATGCGGCAGGTGTAAATGCCAACTGGTGGAAAGGATGGACAAGGTTTATCAACCAATAATTTGTTACGATTTTAATTACAAAAAAGAGAAGTTTTAAAGCTTCTCTTTTTTTATTGGTACATGGTGTGTTTGATATAACTCTGCGTAAACTCTCAGTCCTCATGATCTCTGCGGTTGGAAAAAGCCTTGCATATGGTAACTCCCGTATTTCTACACCCTTTCCAACCGCAGAGAACATGAGAGCGGGGAGTTTACGCAGAGGAATAACAGAAGACGCTACCAGTTATTCATCTGGTCCTTGTTCATTCTTTCAATATGATCAACAGGATGATCCTTCCAATCGGGATCGTATTTCACAAACCAACTCAACCATAATGTGCGCGACATGCGCATGAGCACGGGCTGCAGGGCAAATAGCAATGCGAAAGAAAATCCCATCCAGTAAAAGATACGGTTATCGTCTATCGAAAAGGTAACCCCGATGATTACTTTCCATGCAACAAATGTGGCAACCAGCAGGGCAATGCTGAGTGCATAGCTAACATAACCGGTTCCATAATAAAAACCCACTTCAATTTCTGTTGGCTGTCCGCACACAGGGCAGCGTTCGTGCATTTTGATGCTATTCTTTTTATAAGCGCTGTCTGCGAGAAAAAGTTTGCCCTCCCTGCACCTGGGACACCGGTTTTGAAAAATACTTAGCAGGTAAGACTTATTGTTTGGCATGTGGGGAGGAGTGAGGTGCAAAGGTACTCAAATGTGGTGGCAAATTCATTGGTTGCATCGAGTGTAAAAAGTTTTGCTTCAGATTACGCAGAGTTTCACCGAGAAAAAATCAGTGGTAATCTGTGTAATCTGTGGCAAAAACTTACTCGAGAATTTTTTCCATTTGCATACTTCGGGACCCTTTAATGAGCAGATGGGTGCCTGTAAATCCCTGCTGGTTAAACCATTTTTTTGCCTCAACGGAATCCGGGAAGGAGATGAACCCATGATCGATCTTTTCAAAGTCGCCACCCACCAAAACAACCCCAGTCCAGGGATACTGTTTGATCAGCTCTATCACTCCGCGATGTTCCTTCAGGCTGTCGTCACCCAGTTCCATCATGCCACCCAGCATGAGCACTTTTTTATCCGCGTTAAGGCGGGCAAAATTTTCTATCGCGGCCTTCATGCTGGTAGGATTGGCATTATATGCATCCAGAATAATGGTATTGCTGTCTTTTTTCACCAGTTGTGAGCGACTGTTGGAAGGCGTGTAGTTTTCAATAGCTGCTTTGATCTTTTCTTCTGGAACGGAAAAATGGTTACCTATGGCCACTGCGCATAATATATTGGGCAGGTTATAGTCACCTACCAATTGGGTATGAATTTCGGATACATGCTGTAGCCCGGTGGTGACAGCCACTGACAAATAGGGTTCACTGGAAAGGATATGCCCGCGCAGAACGCCTTCCGAGGTACCATAGCGAACAATCTCAGGTATGCCGGCGCTCATGGCGGTGAGGTAATCATAGTCGGCAAACACAAAGGCTGTACCCTTGTGCACCCGCAGGTAATCGAAGAGTTCACCTTTGCCTTTTTTTACGCCTTCCACGCCACCAAATCCTTCAAGGTGTGCTTTGCCTGCATTGGTAATGATGCCGTGTGTGGGTTGCGCATAGCGGCAGTAACCTTCAATTTCTTTCTGGTGATTTGCCCCCATTTCTATCACCGCCATTTCGGCATCGGGCCTCACACTTAACAGGGTAAGGGGCACGCCAATATGGTTATTGAGGTTTCCCTGTGTTGTATAAGTAGTGTAGTGAGAAGAGAGTACCGCATAGACAAGTTCTTTACTGGTTGTTTTGCCATTACTACCGGTGATACCTATAAAAGGAATGGAAAATTGTTCACGATGGTATTTTGCGAGCTCCTGAAGTGCCAGCAATGTATCTTCTACGACAATGATTCTTGGATCAACTGATGATATTTCTTCATCCACAACTGCGTAAGAAGCGCCATTGTCGAGTGCCTGCAACGCAAATTCATTCGCATTGAAATTGGGGCCCTTCAAGGCAAAAAAAATATCGCCTTGCTTTAATTTTCTTGTGTCTGTCTGAACTGACGGGTGGTCAAGAAAACGTTTGTATAATTCCGGTATGGTCACTTTATTTTGAATTTTGTACAACAATAGCTTTATCAAACTTACGAATTGAGCGTTGACATCCCGCACGGCAGAATTTTCAAATTTTCAAATTCCCCGATTTTCAAATTCAAAAGTTTTTCCCATAAAAAAACCACCCTCTTACGAGGATGGCTTCTTGCTGTATTTACCTTTTCCTTATCTCTTGTTTCTGCGTGAAGGGAAGAAGGTTCCTGTTTTCCCTTTACGTGATAGTGTTTCCGGGGCGCCGAAATGCGTCATAGCGCAACGGAAACCGAGGGTGTTGGTGCTGAGGTCCTCTTCCAGGTAGCGGCGTGCACCGGGCGCGAGCCAGTAGGCCCTGTCGTTCCAGCTTCCGCCTTTGTAAACCCTTGATTTATCAGATACCAATGTAGTTACACCATAATTATACAAAACATTACTGGAAGAATCACCATCCAGGTAGTTGGTTGCATACGACTTCTGGTAGTTACGCCTGTTACGCAGTACTGAATCGTCTTCAGGCACCATTTTGATACGGCCCTTGTCATCACGCAGGTTACCCTGTCCGCCGCTCATGTCTACCTTCTGGAACACGTTACCACGGAAGGGGTTAAAATCATCATCACCTGCATTGGTGATAGGCCGGAACACATCCTGTACCCACTCATTCACGTTTCCGCTCATATTGTAGATACCAAAACCGTTGGGGATGAATGACGTTACTTCTGCCGGGATAGCAGCATTATCGTTCAGGCCGCCGGCAACACCCATGTTATCACCCGCGCCACGCTTGAAGTTGGCTAAGAATGCACCCTGGAAAGCGCTTTTCTTTGTATAGCGGATATTATCGAAGCCATCATTCTTCCAGGCGTAAATTTGTTTGTTGGAGATCACCTCTTCACCACGGCCCGAACCTTTCTTGGCTTTCTTTTGGGGGTTCTGCATGATATAACCGTAGGCGGCATATTCCCACTCAGCTTCAGTTGGCAGGCGGTAATCGCCATAAACGATACCATCTTCAAATTTTACCGTCGTTCGTGGCCTTCCCTGAGCATCCTTGAGCGGATTGCTTTTTGAAGTGGCTTTTTTGCCAGGGGTTGCCTGGTATTCGCCCATCAGGTATGCCTTGGTATTAAAATTATCCTGCCCTGCTCCATTCAGTTCTTTTTTGATCTGGCTCTTTGCATCAAGGAAACCTTCGCCCATTAATGCCAGTTCGTTCACACGATCAGTACGCCAGATACAGTATTCGTTCGCCTGTTTCCAGCTTACGCCCACCACTGGGTAATAATTGTAAGAAGGGTGACGGAAATAATATTCTACATAAGGTTCATTAAAAGCCAGCTCACTTCTCCATACAAGGGTATCGGGTTTAGCCTGGTCAACCACTGAATCCATACCTGCCTGTCCGAATACATTCTCCAGCCAATACAGGTACTCGCGGTAGTGAACATTGGCAACTTCCGTCATATCTATGAAAAATGAATTCACCGTTACGCCGAGGGGAATAGAGAACCAGTCACCCATAACGTCTTCCTGGGCCGCACCCATGGTAAAAGTACCACCCTGTACAAACACCAGCCCGGGAGCGGTCTTAATGTCCTTTGGTTTGGCAACGGCAAAATTACCCTGGTCTTTATCGTTATAGTTCCAGCCGGTTGCTGTGGACTTTTCATGTTTTTTCTTAAAAACACTACAAGACGCCACAGTGCCTGCCACCGCCATAAGCAAAACAAAATTTCTGCCTGTTTTCAATAGAAGCATTGTCAATGGATTGAATTTGGAAAATGGTTTCTCTTTAGCGTATAGGTATTGTCAAATGCGGTAAGGGTTTCGTCTATGCGAATATATAGGTTTTCCGGTAATCAGTAAAAGGCGGTGTCTGTTAGCAAAAGCCTAATTTTAAACAGGATTCTTATTTGGCAGCAGACGCTGCCTACTTTTTCATGATCTTGTTAGTATATGAAGTTGCGGGCGCTGTTTATGGCATTTTTACTGGTGAGCCTGTTGTCGGCGCAGGGACTTGCGCAAAGAACCTATGCTGCCCATTCGGTGCTGAATACAGGCAACTGGTACAAGATTGGCATACTACAGGAAGGCGTTTACAGGGTAGATATTGCACTGCTTGCTGCGCTTGGTATCCCTGGGGGCAGCATCAGCTCTGCCTCAGTACGGCTTTATGGTAATGGCGGCGGCATGCTGGACGAAAACAATGCCACGCAAAGGCAGGATGATCTTGTTGAGAACCCCATAGAGATGTTTGATGGCGGCGATGGTATGCTGAACGGGCAGGATTATTTTGTTTTTTATGCGCCTGGTCCGCATCGCTGGGAAAAAGACAGCGTTAACCAGCTTTTCCGGCACCGGAAGAACCTGTATACCGATAGTTCATTTTATTATATCACCATCGGCGGAACAGGCAAGCGGATCCCCGTACAAACCGGTGGCGGAATGCCCACGGTATCAGTGAGCAGCTACCAGGAAAGGTATTTCTATGAGAACGACAGGGTAAATTTCCTCAACAGCGGTAAGGAATGGTACGGGGAAGCTTTCTCCAATAGCCCCGGCGGCAGCAGTTCCCGCTCCTTTACCGTAGACTGGCCAGGATTGCAACTGAATCAACCACTGACCCTTGTAACCGACCTTGCGGCCAGAAGTGTGGGTGCACCGGCGGGATTTTCTGTAAGGGTTAATAACCAAACGGTACAAACGGTTTCTTTGCCGGGGGTTACCGGCTATTTTTTAGATCCCTATGCAGTAAATTCTATCCAGCGAACGGGTTTCAGTGCGGCACAGGCAAATCTTACCGTATCCTATACCTGGAACTCTGCCGCCGCGGGTGCCGAAGGATGGTTAAATTCATTTGAACTGCATGGACGACGCAGCCTGGGGATCAATGGAAACAATCAACTTTTGTTCCGCGACTGGCAATCGGTAAAACCAGGAAGTATAGCGGGTTTTACGGTAGGCAATGCATCCGTCAGCACCGGGGTGTGGGAGATAACCGACCAACTTTCACCTATAAAAATGAATGTGTCCGTATCCGGGTCGGCAGCGGTGTTTACGAATGATGCGTCGAGGCTGCGGGAGTACATTGCTTTTACGCCGGCCAGTCTACTCATGCCGGTGGTTATGGGTAAGCAAGCCAACCAGGACCTGCACAATGTCAGCGCAACAGATTACCTGGTAGTTACCCATACTTCGCTTTTACCAGAGGCACAGCGGTTGGCACAATTTCACCAGCAAAGAGATGGATATAGAACAACGGTGGTAACTACCGAACAGGTGTTCCGGGAATTTTCTTCCGGAACGCCCGACCCGGTAGCTATTCGTGATTTTGTAAAAATGTTTTTTGATAAAGCGGGAGCTGATTCGGGTAAGCGCCCTAAATTCCTGTTGTTATTTGGCAGTGCCTCCTACGATTACAGGTCACGTATCACCGGAAATGCCAACCTGGTGCCGGGTTATCAAAGCATCAATTCACTGGATCCGCTCAATACCTACACTTCAGATGATTTTTTTGGCTTACTGAATGACGGGGATGATATCAACCGCAATAATGCCGCCATGTTGCTCGATATTGGTATTGGCCGCATTCCCGCAAGAAACCTGGCGGAAGCAAAAACGATGGTGGACAAAATTATCCGCTACCACAAAAAGGAAAGTCTGGGTGCCTGGCGCAACCAGACAGTGTATGTTGCGGATGACCGCGACCTTAACCTGCACCTGCAGGATGCGGAGATTATTTCAGCGAATGCTGCTGCGGCCAATCCATTATTTAACCAGTACAAAATATACCTGGACGCATTTCCGCAGGTCAGTAATAGTGGGGGAGCACGGTATCCGGCTGTGAATGAGGCTATTGTTAACCAGGTATTCAATGGTGCCCTGCTGCTAAACTATAGTGGTCATGGCAGTTACCAGCGCCTGGCAGAAGAATCGATACTCACCCATGAGGAGCTCAACCGCTTCAACAACCCGGATAAACTCCCGCTTTTTATCACGGCCAGTTGTGATTTTGCGCCACATGATGATCCAGCAAAGAACTCGTTAGGGGCAGCTATCCTTACGGGCAATGCCAACGGAGCCATAGCCCTGTTGACAACTACGCGGGTGGTGTTTGCGTATAGTAACCGGTTGATCAATGATCATTACCTGCAGATCGCATTAAAACCCGGGGTCAATGGTCAATACCTAACCCTTGGTGAATCTGTGCAGCAGGCCAAGAATTACACCATGCAAAACACGGGCGATGTAATCAATAACCGAAAGTTCACGCTGCTGGGTGATCCTGCCATGCGGCTCGGCTTTCCTGAACTGAGATTGCAGTTGACCGGAATCAATAACCAACCCGTTTCCAGTGCGGATACCCTGCGGGCCCTGGGAAAATATACTTTTACCGGAATCGTCACCGATGCCTCCGGCAACCCGGTAACAGATTTTACGGGCAGGCTTAGTCCCGTTGTATACGACAAGGCCGGCGAACAAAAAACATTGGCCAATGACGCGGCGAGTCGCGTAACCGGTTTTGCACAACAGGCAAGTGTTTTATACAGAGGAGATGCATCGGTTAAGGATGGAAAGTTCAGTTTTTCATTTATCGTACCCAAAGACATTAACTACCAGGCGGGAAAAGGCAGGATCAGCCTCTATGCAGATGACGGCACCCGCGCAGCCAATGGTGTGAACACCTCTTTTTATATTGGTGGCATAGGGAATGGAGCAGGCGCAGACAATAGGGGCCCCGACATTCAGCCTTTTATCAATGATGATCAATTCAGGGATGGCGGGCTGACCCATGAAAATCCTGTATTGCTGGTAAGATTGTTCGATTCTTCCGGCATCAGCACGTCCGGAAATGGAATCGGCCATGATATCACTGCCGTTATCGATGGCAATGAGCGAAATGTGATTTTACTGAATGGTTTTTATACCGCGGCGCGTGATAGCTACCAGCAGGGCCATGTACTGTTTCAGCTACCGCAGCTTAGCGAAGGAAGGCATACCATAAGGATCAAGGCCTGGGATGTGGCCAATAATTCCAGTGAAGCCACGATTGGTTTTGTGGTGGTGAAGCAGGTGCAACTGGTGGTAAGTGCGGTTCGAAATTTTCCCAATCCTTTTTCTGTTTCTACTACGTTTGCATTCGAACATAACCAGCCCAATACCGACCTGGATGTATCTATCACGATTTATACCCGTACCGGGGCCCTGGTTAGGCAGATCAGGCAGGTGGTGAATACGGGGGGCAGCCGCAATTGCCAGATAAATTGGAGCGGTGATGACCAATCGGGTGCAAAACTCACAAAAGGTATATATATTTACCGTGTAATTGTTGCTGCAGGTGACAGGAAAACGGAGCGCTCCCAGCAATTGATTATCCTCTAAAATTGTCCGAATGGCTTGATTTCTACACGTTTTTACGGTTCCTGGGTTGTTTTTTGGTATGATCATGGTATAATCGGAACGATCTGTAAACATGGCTTTTACTGGTTTATTGCCTGCGGCGAAAAAGAAAATGCATGCACAATCTTTGGGCGCCGGCAAGCGGATACTGTGATTTAATGCTCTTTAATTATCAAATTGTAAAAAATCAAACCATTTTTGATGCGTTATATCCTGAAAAAAATAAGTGTGGTGATCCTTTCGGTGGCCTTAACGGGCGGGGCTATGGCCCAGGATTCCATTAATATTGTTTCTACTGCGGTTCCCTTCCTGCGTATATCACCCGATGCGCGCGCGGGAGGTATGGGCGACCTGGCGCTGGCCACTTCTCCCGATGCCAATTCTCCTTTCTGGAACCTGGCCAAAGTGCCGTTTGCCAAAAAAAGGACCGCAATTGCCGTAAACTATACGCCATGGTTAAAGGACCTTGGTTTGAATGATGTATACCTTGCCAGCCTGGCGGGTTACCATAAACTGGACGACCAGAGTGCGGTGTCAACATCCCTCAGGTATTTCAGCCTGGGAAATATCCAGCTTACTGATTTTTCGGGAAATGTGTTGAACACAGTTAAGCCAAGTGAGTTTTCTGTTGATGCGGGCTATTCGAGAATACTGAATGAGAAACTGAGCATCGGCGTTGCCCTGAGATATATCAATTCAAGGCTGGTGGTGGGCGATGTGGGTACAGGGGTGGTGTACAAGGCCGGTAATGCCGTATCGGGGGATATTTCCCTGTTTTATAATGGCACCAATGAAGATGGGGAAGGGTTGAACTGGGGAGTGGTAATTTCGAACCTGGGCAGTAAGATCGGTTACACCAATGATTCGCGCAATAAGGATTATATACCTTCCAACCTGGGTGTAGGGGTATCGTATACCAAGGCAATAAACGAGAGCAATAAAATTATGTTTGGGCTGGATGTCCATAAACTGCTGGTGCCGTCTGCACCTGTGGCCACCGGTGATTTTGCAACGGATTCCGCCAGGTTGGCGGACTACCGAACTACGGGGGTTATATCCAGCTATTTCAAATCCTTCAGCGATGGAACCAACCAGTTAAACTCGCTGCAGGCCTCACTGGGAGCTGAGTATAACTATAATGACCAGTTTTTTGTACGAGCCGGATATTTTTATGAGAATAAAAACCGGGGCAACCGCAAATTCTTTTCCCTGGGAGCAGGATTCAATATGGATGCGCTGAGCATCAATTTCTCCTATCTTGTACCTTCGGGCAGTGGTGTAACACGAAACCCCTTATCCAATACGTTGCGATTTGGTATCGTATTCAATTTGGGAACTGAGGAATAGGGGGAGAGAAAAAGTCAAAAGTCAGAAGTCAAAAGTCAAAAAAGGGGCTGATGCTTTGACTTTCTGTATTTTTCTTCTACCACGCGGTTTTGGCTTTTGTTTTTTTTCTTTTCACTTTTCACTTTTGACTTTTTTCTATGGGTCTACGTATCGGTTATGGCATAGATTTTCACCAGTTGGTGGAAGGAAGGGATTTATTCATCGGCGGCGTGAAGATACCCTCCGAAAAAGGGGCGCTCGGCCATAGTGATGCCGATGTGCTGCTGCATGCGATCTGCGATGCGTTGCTGGGTGCGGCCTGCCTGGGAGATATCGGTGTACATTTCCCCGATACATCGGCCGAGTTTAAAAATATCGATAGCAAAATATTACTGGCCAGAACGGCCGAACTGATCGGCAAAGAGGGATATCGTATCATTAATATTGATTCCACCCTTTGCCTGGAGGCGCC
>JANPIE010000093.1:0-14192 GCA_031424835.1 Chitinophagaceae bacterium | reverse complement strand
TGCCGGTTTTACCGTTAATTTACAAATTGGAAACCGCCGCAACCCGTACATTTGGTATATTAAACCCAGTCTCGAGCCAATGAAAAAGCCGGTACCTTTTATAGTCGCATTCCTGCTCTCAGCCTGTATGGCCAGCTACGGTCAGCATATCACTTATTCGGAACCCGACCGGGAGGATGCCCGCGTACTCAATTTTGAGGTGATCGGGAGAATGAATGGTAAGGTTCTCGTGTATAAAAATTACCGCGACCTGCATTTTATGGCGGTATATGACAATGATATGAAACTGGTGGAGCGAATAAAACTGGATTTTCTCAATACCCGTATTCTGAACACTGAATTCATACAGTATGCCGAGCATTTTTTTATGATCTACCAGTACCAGCGAAGAAACGTGATGTATTGCATGGCTGTAAAAATGGACCCCAACGGTAAAAAGCTGGGAGAACCCATGCAGCTTGACTCTACCGAGATAACCTATGCCTCAAACAATAAGATCTATTCCGTTATCAACAGCGATGATAAGCAAAAGGTAATGATCTTCAAGATCAACAGCCGCAACGACAAAACGCATGTGCTTACCACCAACCTTTTTGACAGGGACCTGCGGTTGCAGAAAAAAAGCAGGCTCAATATTCCCATGCCCCAGCGCAACGATTTTCTTTCTGAGTTTACACTCGATAATGAAGGCGACCTTGTTTGCATACGTGCATCAGGCACCTCTTCCAACGATAACATCAATAAGGTGAGCCTGGTTACCAAGGCCGCCATGTCTGATAATTTTACAATTTCGGAACTGAAAGTAAGCGGCATTTTCCTGGATGATATCCGAATCAAAGCAGACAATATCAACAAGCATTATGTGATCACTTCTTTCCAGAGCAAACAGCGCCGGGGCAATATTGAAGGCCTTTATTATTCGCTTTGGGATAAACTGAACAACAAAGAACTGATGAATGCCACTACGGTTTTTTCTGATGAATTCAGGGAGGATGCAAAAAACGATGGAAGTCCCAAGACCGCATTCAATGATTATTTCCTGAAGAATATTATTCTGCGCCGCGACGGAGGGTTTATTATCGTGGCTGAATCAGCCTATACCAGTACACGGGGTAATACGCTAAACCGCTGGGACTATTTATATGGATCACCTTACTGGGCGCCGGTTGATTATTATACCTGGAACAGTCCCAGTGGCTATTATCCCTGGTGGCGTACAGGAGGTTTTAACAGCGCTACTTCCCTTACCCGGTATTTTGCAGATAATGTGGCGGTAATTTCCTTTGAGCCCTCGGGTAAGATGGAATGGAGCAACGTGATACGTAAATCGCAGTATGATGACAACACAGATAATTTTATCGGCTACGGTATATTGAACATGGGCAGCCAGCTTCATTTCCTTTTTAATATCCAGGAAAAAAGGGCCATGATCCTTTCCGACCAGAGTATATCACCCAATGGACAGATAGACAGGAACCCGACCTTCAAGAACCTGGACAAGGGTTATGATTTTATGCCGCGCCATGCAAAGCAGGTCGGTTCGCGTGTGGCCATCGTTCCCTGCCAGTACCGGGGGTATACCTGTTTTGCCAAACTTGAATTTTAATCTGCCACGTGGTATTCCTATTCAGAGATAAATCGATAGCAAATATTTTTTTCCTGGTCATACTGAGTGTCAGCGTGCACCTGCATTTTTTTATGGATGCACCCGTGGTGGTTTCCAATACCAATGACGGGGTATTTTCCCTGTTTCTGAGAGAATATATTGCGGGCCTGCCTGCTACGGGGTTGTTCCTGTTTTACCACCTGGTCATATTGCTGCAGGCTATCCGGTTGAATATGGTGCTAAGTGAACTACGTATGTTCCAGCATACCATGTTTACACCTGCCATGACCTATGTTCTTCTTTCGGGTATCATGATGGAATGGTGCGGTATTTCATCAGCGTTAATGGCTAATTTATTGGTGATCTGGATATTCATAAAGCTTACCCGCTTATTTAACAATCCCTCTCCCAAAACCCTTTTATTCAATACCGGTCTGATCATCGGCCTTTCCGTAATCTGTTATCATCCTACTGCGATATTGATCGTTGTGGTACTTTTTGCCCTGGTTGTCGTAAGGCCATTCCGCCTTGCCGAATGGATCGTGTTGCTGATGGGTATTCTGATTCCATATTATTTTTTGTTCGGCATTCTGTACCTCATGGATAAATCCGGTACGTTTACTTCTTATATCCCCTATTTGAAATGGACACTGCCTGTTGCGGAATGGAGTGTGCCGCTGGTTGTGCGTTTGGTAATGCTGGTAGTGATGCTGGTAGCGGGTCTTATTTACTGGCAGCTCACGCATAAACGAATGGTGATACAGATACGGAAGAACTGGGGCGTAATGATGGTAATGCTGTTCATCCTTTTGCCCATCCCTTTTATTTTTTTAAATGCAGGTATTGAATCTGCATTTATGTGCCTGGTTCCACTGGCATCCTTTGCTTCCAATGCATTCTCCACGCCACAGCGGCTCATATTACCCAATATACTTTTCTGGCTGGCTGCGGCGGTGCTGGTGTATAATAACTGGGTGTTGATAGTGAAATGAAGTTTTTAGAGGGAACAGAGGCACGGAATTTTCATCACAGAGGGCGCAAAGATCCGCAGAGTTCACAGAGGGTTTAGGGTGATCTCCAGGTTGTTTTGTGGGGCTCGGTTACAGATAAGTGCGGATGCTCTCCAATAATAAATAATGTATTTTGTGTTGCATATCTTCTATTATGGCAACCACGCTTATTATATGTGTTTTTATCATTGGATATATTGCTATTGCATTTGAACAACCCCTCAAAATAAATAAGGCGGCATCGGCCCTTATCACAGGGGTTTTTTGCTGGACCATTTATATCGTTCAGGGCGAATCGTCACATTCGATAAACGAAGAGTTGCTTCATCACCTCGGTGAGATCGCTTCTATTCTATTCTTTCTTCTAGGGGCAATGACTATTGTGGAGCTGATAGATTCCTATGACGGGTTCGATTTAATTACGCAAAAGATAACTACTACCAGTAAATCCAGACTGCTGATCATTATCGCCGCCATAACTTTTTTTCTTTCCGCATTGCTCGACAACCTGACTACTGCCATCGTAATGACATCACTCTGTTCGAAAATATTAAAGGAGAAAGAAGACAGACGCTGGTTTGCCGGTATGATCATCATCGCTGCCAATGCAGGAGGCGCCTGGTCACCACTGGGCGATGTTACTACGACCATGCTTTGGATTGGGGGACAGATCACTGCGCTGAATATTATGAAGCAGTTAATTTTGCCAAGCCTTGCTGCGTGTATTGTACCGGCAGTAATCATTGCCTATCGTTTCAAAGGGAAAAAAATAGCAGCAATGGCGGCGCCGATGCGCACATCTGCCCAGCTAAAAAACGGCAGGGTGATTCTTTTTGCCGGAGTAGGATTGTTGGTCTTTGTACCCGTGTTCAAAACAATTACACATCTCCCGCCATTTATGGGTATGCTACTGGCTCTGGGCATAATGTGGATACTTATAACCGTCATACACAGGGGGAAAGAATCCGGTACCTCAGAAAGATTTACGGTAGCGCATGCCCTGCAAAAAATCGATAGTCCCAGTATCTTATTTTTCCTCGGAATATTATTGGCCGTGTCGGCTTTACAGTCTATCGGCATACTGAAGGAACTCGCTGTATTCCTCAGTAGCCATTTAAAAAACGACTATTTCATCGGCACTGCACTTGGCTTGTTGTCCGCCGTTGTTGATAATGTACCCCTGGTAGCAGCTTCACAGGGAATGTTTGACCTGAACACCTATCCCACAGATCACCCTTTCTGGGAGTTTCTCGCATTAACTACCGGTACAGGCGGAAGTGCAATCATTATTGGTACTGCTGCAGGCGTGGCCGTTATGGGAATTGAACAGATAAGTTTTATTTGGTACCTGAAGCATATCGGATGGCTTGCATTGCTCGGTTTGGCCACCGGGATAGGCGTATTTCTGCTTCAGTTACAGATCAGTTAATATTTCTTTCCTTAAGTGGTGAAGGCAGATAGGGCGCCGGTGCTCTTTTCTGATGGTATTCTTTTCTTCCCTGCTGTCCCCGGGTTGTTTTTTCGTAAAAACGCGTACACCGTCAAGGCCGGGTGTTAATTAACCCTCAAAATAATGGCCCTTTTTTAGCAGCGGGACAGTACCTTTGCCACTTCATTATCAACCCTATTTTCTACATTAAATTTTGGCTATGAAGTTCGGCGTGGTTGTTTTCCCGGGATCCAATTGCGACAGGGATATGCAGGATGCCCTGCAACATGATTTTGGTAAGGAGGTGACCATGCTCTGGCACAAAGACAAGGACCTCGGTATGTTTAGCACAGAGGATTGCATTGTACTTCCGGGCGGATTCTCCTACGGGGATTACCTCCGCTGCGGGGCCATTGCACGGTTCAGCCCTATGATGCAAAGTGTGATAGATTTTGCCAACAGGGGCGGTAAAGTGCTGGGGGTATGCAATGGGTTCCAGATATTATGTGAAAGTGGACTGTTACCGGGTGTATTGCTGCAGAATGCCAACCAGCAATTTGTTTGCAAAAACGTATTTATAAAAAATGGGGAAGGCGAAGCCCTGAAAGTGCCTGTGGCGCATGGCGAAGGGAGGTACCATGCTGACGAGAAAACCCTGGATACGCTGGAAGCCAATGGGCAGGTGATCTTCCGCTATTGCCAGCCGGATGGCCGGATAGATTCGGATGCCAACCCAAATGGCGCCCTCCGCAACATTGCAGGAATCCGAAATGGGGCGGGAAACGTATTTGGTATGATGCCCCACCCCGAAAGGGCCTCGTCAGTTGCGATGAATAATACCGATGGCAGGAAGGTATTTGAGCTGCTGGGACTGAATTAACAAATCAGTTGTAAGCCATTGTGTAATTTTCCGTCTAATTAATCGTAATTATCTATTATATGAAGAAGCTATTATTTTCTATTTTCCTGACGGTTGCTGCCGGTTTGGCATTTGGTCAAAGCCATAGCCCTGTGAGCTGGTCGTATGAAGCCAGGAAAAAGACTGCAGATACCTATGACATTATTATCACTGCTGAAGTGGAAAAGCCCTGGCACCTCTATTCCCAGAAAACAGAGAAGGGCGGGCCAATTCCTACCACCATTTCTTTTAAAACCAATCCTTTGATCGTAAAGCATGGTACCACCAAAGAGCTGGGCAAGCTGGAAAAGAGCTATGATGAAAACTTCAAGATCAATGTGATGTATTTCTCCGATAAAGTTCAGTTTGTACAAACAGTAAAGGTAAAGGGTGGTATCAAAACCAATCTTAGCGGTACGGTGGAATACATGGTTTGTGATGACAGCAAATGTCTTCCCCCTGCCAAAAAATCTTTCGACCTGAAGCTGATGTAATACCTGCGCCGCGTTCCTTACCAAAACTGTGCGATGAAAAAACTTTCCTTACTCTGTATTGCTATACTGGCGTTTTTTTATTTGTCGGCACAGGGCGATAGTTTATTGCATTGGCAAACACAGGCACGCAGGATTGCTGAGGGTGTATATGAACTTCGCGCAAAGACAACGATCCCTGCCGGCTGGCATGTGTATGGAAGCAATCCCTCGGTAGAGGGTTTGGAAAATATAAAATTTGTTCCCGATTATGAGAATGCGGCCTTCCAGGGTCAAGTTGTGTTTGACAGGGCACCTCAGAATTTTACGGATGCTGCTTTCGGAAATGTGAATGTGTATACCGGCAGCTTGGAAATCCGCCAACAGCTAAAGATCACCGGTTTTATACCTGCTACCTTAAAAGGAACCATCAATGCTTTTGCTGGTAAGACCGGCGAGTTCATTGCTTCTGAACAAGGCTTTGAAGTAACGCTGGAGGGCGGAGTGGCGTCTGCTGATGCATCGAAACGCATTAAGTTAACAACCATCGAACTTGACCATCCTGTGCAGGAATGCGGCAAAAAAAATGACCTGGGTAACACCGGCATTTTATCCGTTTTTTTTCTTGGATTTTTAGGCGGACTGATCGCGTTGCTTACACCTTGCGTATTTCCCATGATACCGGTAACGGTTTCTTTTTTTACCAAGCGCTCCGAAACCCGGAAGGAAGCGGTTCGTAACGGCATTCTCTACGGCTTTTTTATTTTCCTTATTTATCTGCTGGCCAGTGTGCCGTTTCATATTTTGGGAAATGTAAGGCCAGAGATATTCAATAACATTTCTACCAGCTCCTGGCTCAATGTATTGTTCTTTATCATTTTTATTTTCTTTGCCATTTCATTCTTTGGCTATTTCGAAATAACATTACCCAGTAATATTGCCAGCCGCGCCGATTCCAAAAGCGGGCTGGGTAGCACATTTGGGATATTCTTTATGGCCCTCACGCTCGCCATAGTTTCGTTTTCCTGTACGGGTCCCATTTTAGGTTCGTTGCTGGTGGGTTCCTTAAGCGGTGGTGCATGGCAGCTTACTGCCGGACTTGCGGGCTTTGGACTCGCACTGGCTTTGCCTTTTGCTTTGTTTGCAATATTTCCAAACTGGCTGGCCTCGCTGCCCAAATCAGGCGGATGGCTGGATACCGTTAAAAAAGTGCTGGCTTTTCTTGAACTCGCCCTGGCTTTTAAATTCCTTTCCAATGCTGACCTTGTACAGCACTGGGGATTGCTTAAGCGGGAAGTCTTTATCGGTGTATGGATATTGATTGGTGCCGGGCTTACGCTGTATCTTTTTGGCTTACTTCGATTGCCACATGATTATAAAGGGATGAAAATATCCAGCGGAAGAAAATTGATGGGTGTGATAGCATTATTGTTTACGCTCTATCTTATACCGGGCGTAACCCAGACAAAGTATGCGAACCTGCAGTTACTCAGCGGTTTTCCACCGCCGTTCAGTTATAGTATTTATGGTAAGGACAATGTGCATGGAAAAGGACTGGAGGCGAATGTGGTAAACGATTATGAAAAAGCGTTGCAACTGTCTAAAGAACAGAATAAGCCGATCTTGATAGACTTTACCGGCTGGGCCTGTGTTAACTGCCGTAAGATGGAAGAAAATGTATGGACACAACCGGAAGTATTCAATTATATCAAGGACAATTTTATCCTGGTCTCATTATACGTTGATGATAAACAGAAACTCCCGGCCGAACAACGCATCACCAACTACCAGACCAAAGACGGCAGTACCAAGGATATCACTTCTATCGGCGATAAATGGGCCACGTTCCAGACAGAAAATTTTGACCAGACCACCCAGCCATTGTACGTGATACTGGATACAAATGAGAAACTACTTAATCATCCTGTAGGCTATACGCCTGATGCGGATGAATACCTGAAATGGTTGCGATGCGGCAAGGAAACGTTTGGGATTTTGAAGAAATAAGCACCGTGAATCGTCAGTCGTGAGTCGTGAGTCGTGAGTGGTATTGGCTCAGTGCTGGCACAGAATATACTTTTGACTTTTCACTTCTCACTTTTCACTTCTCACGCCTCACGTCTCACGTCTCACGCTCTCTTAAAGCGAAATCTGCTTCTCTATCATCATTTTCCTCAGATTGATCAATCCATAGCGCATACGGCCGAGCGCGGTGTTGATGCTGCAGTTAGTTATCAGGGCTATTTCTTTAAAACTAAGGTTGGCATAATGGCGCAGCACGATGATCTCGCGTTGTTCTTCGGGTAACATGTCCAGCATCCTGCGTACGCGTTCATGGCTCTGGCCCTGCATTACTTTACTATCGGGGCCCTCTTCAGAGATCTGCAGCAGTTCAAAAATATCCTGGTTATCGCTGGTACGAATGGCGGGTGCGCGTTTTACTTTGCGGAAATAATCCACACAGAGATTGTGGGCGATGCGCAATGCCCAGGGAAGGAATTTGCCTTCTTCTGTGTACCGCTTGTTCTTTAAGGTGTCAATGATTTTTATAAATACATCCTGAAACAGGTCTTCTGCCAGGTAGCTGTCTTTTACGAAAAAGAGAATGGATGAGTATACCTTATCCTTGTACCGAAGGATAAGACTTTCAAAGGCAAGGGTATCGCCGTTCTGGAATGCCAGGATCAGATCCGTATCAGACACATGGTCCAATGTTCTCATAGTTCGGGTTTTAGGGCCGGGTAAAATCCAGGATAT
Organism: Chitinophagaceae bacterium; assembly: GCA_031424835.1. Classification (GTDB taxonomy): domain Bacteria; phylum Bacteroidota; class Bacteroidia; order Chitinophagales; family Chitinophagaceae; genus Sediminibacterium. Next base: position 6,022 of record JANPIE010000093.1, on the reverse strand, counting down.
TGATAACTTTTCATTAAGTGTAATAGAATAACTCCTTCTATTTCAATGTCAAATTATGTATCTTATTCATGTTGCCACCCTCTTGTGGAAAGATGTTTATACATGCTTCAGGTTATTCACATTTTACGACTAAACATGATTTGCTAAAATTTTTCGCAAAAAGGCGGGTCATTACCCGCATTCGCTGCAATAATGTTTTAATTTCACTGCTCGTATGGCAACAAAAACAAAGTCAGTAAAACTGCAGAAGACACTGGAGGCAAACGGAAATATTGAAGTGAAAGGTGCGCGTACGCATAACCTGAAAAATGTAAGTGTCAATTTTCCGAGAAATAAATTAATTGTGGTTACCGGTGTTTCAGGCAGTGGGAAATCTTCTCTCACCATCGACACACTTTTTGCAGAAGGCCAGAGACGCTATGCAGAAAGTCTCAGCGCTTATGCGCGCCAGTTCATGGCCCGTATGGTAAAACCAGACGTTGATTATATCAAAGGCTTATGCCCGGCCATCGCCATCGAACAAAAAGTGATTACCCGCACACCGCGAAGTACAGTGGGTAGTATGACGGAGATCTATGATTATTTGCGCCTGCTGTATGCCCGCGCAGGTAAAACGATTTCTCCTGTAAGTGGCAAAGAAGTAAAGAAAGATGATGTGGCCGATGTACTGAATGCCATCACCGCCATGCCACACGGCACCAAAGTGTTGATCGTTGTTCCCTTCAAACAGCATGCAAAAAGAGAAATGCGGGAAGAACTTCATATTTTAATGCAGAAAGGGTTTTCGAGAATGTATTTTCGTGAATCGTCAGGCGTAAGCCGTGAGGGTAATGGAATATCAAGAATAGAAGAGTTGCTCGATAAGACGGATAAGGAACTTAAATCGTTACTCACAACAACCAACCCGCAACTCCCGACTGACGCCTCACGTCTCACGAACTTCGTCCTCATCGACCGCATAGTCACAAAACAATTTGATGAGGACGATACGCATCGCATTTCCGATTCGATCGGTACAGGGTTTTATGAAGGCGAGGGAGAAATGTATGTGGAAGTTAACGGCGACAAACTTTTGCATTTCAGTAATAAATTTGAATTGGATGGTCTTCAGTTTGAAGAACCTGTTCCTAATCTATTTTCTTTCAACAATCCTTATGGTGCATGTCCTACCTGCGAAGGATTCAGCCAGGTACTGGGTATTGATGAAGACCTGGTGATACCCGATAAAAGACTTAGCGTTTACGAAGGAGCAGTGGCCCCGTGGAAAGGTGAGAAGTTGGGATGGTGGCGCGAGCAGTTTGTGAAATCGGCGGGAAAATTTTCTTTCCCCATTCATAAGCCCATCATGGACCTTAGCAAGCAGCAGTACAAACAATTGTGGGAGGGTGAGGGAAATGCGCAGGGCATTCATGACTTTTTTAAAGAAGTGGAACAGAACCTTTACAAAGTACAATACCGTGTATTGCTGAGCCGGTATCGTGGCCGCACTACCTGTCCCGAGTGCCAGGGTTACCGCCTCCGGAAAGAAGCTTTGTATGTGAAAGTAGGCGGGCGGCATATCGGTGAATTGTGTGAACTGCCTGTGCGCGATCTGAAAGCATGGTTTGATCAACTGGTATTGTCAAAGCATGATCAGCAGGTGGCCAAACGAATTTTGCTGGAAGTAAACCAGCGCCTGCAAACGTTGGTAGATGTGGGCCTTGGCTATCTCACATTACAACGGCTTGCCAATTCGCTGAGTGGTGGTGAGAGCCAGCGCATACAGCTTACGCGGAGCCTGGGCAGTAACCTTACCAATTCCCTTTACATACTGGATGAACCGTCAATCGGCCTCCATTCAAGAGATACGGAACGCCTGATTGGTGTATTGAAATCATTGCGTGACCTGGGCAATACGGTGGTGGTGGTTGAGCATGATGAGAGGATGATGCGCGAAGCGGACTATATCATCGATATGGGCCCCCTTGCATCGCACCTGGGCGGAGAGGTGGTAGCGGTGGGTAATTATGATGAATTAATCGCCAATCCCGAAAGCCTTACCGGTAAATACCTCACGGGTGAGTTGCGGATAGATGCACCCAAACATGCACGCAAATGGAACCGCAGTATAACGGTAGAGAATGCGCGGCAGAATAATTTAAAGGATATCACGGTTACGTTCCCTTTGAATACACTTTGCGTGGTTAGTGGTGTAAGCGGTAGCGGGAAGACCACGCTGGTAAAACAGGTGTTCGTGCCGGCCCTGAAAAAATTAAAAGGCGATTTCTCGGATAAGGTGGGCGCGCATAAGACGCTGAGCGGTGATATAGATGCCATCTCACAGGTAGAACTGGTTGACCAGGATCCGATTGGTAAATCATCACGCAGTAACCCTGTTACCTATATCAAAGCCTATGATCATATCCGTGATCTTTATGCGAAACAGCCACTGTCGAAGATGCGCGGCTTTCAGCCCAAACATTTTTCATTCAATGTGGATGGTGGCCGTTGTGATACCTGTAAAGGAGAGGGTGAACAGATTGTAGAGATGCAGTTCCTGGCGGATGTGCACCTTACCTGTGAATCCTGCGGTGGCAGGCGTTTTAAAGAAGAGGTACTGGAAGTGCAGTACAAGGGAAAAAGTGTTTTTGATGTACTGGAGATGAGTGTGGATGAAGCCATCGCCTTTTTTGCGGATGAGAAACCCATACGCACTGCCATTCAACCTTTGCAGGATGTAGGACTGGGCTATATAAAACTCGGGCAAAGCAGTGGTACCTTAAGTGGCGGAGAGGCACAACGTGTGAAGCTTGCCAGTTTTCTTGGTAAAGGAAAGGGTATCGGCCATGTACTGTTTGTTTTTGATGAGCCAACAACGGGGCTGCATTTTCATGATATAAAGAAATTGCTTACTTCTTTCAATGCATTGATAGAGCAGGGCCACTCATTGATCGTTATCGAGCACAATACGGATGTGATCAAATCCGCGGACTGGGTTATTGACCTGGGGCCTGAAGCGGGAGATGCTGGGGGTAATCTTGTATATGCGGGTGTTCCCTCGGGGATAAAAAAAGTTGCGGAGAGTTATACGGGGAAATTCCTGTAAAAAAATTAGCCGCAGATTCGCAGATTTCTTACTAAGAAATAATCTGCGAATCTGCGGCTAAAATATTTCGCACTATCGCAACCTATCCAAACTCTTCATCAATTTATTGTCGCGATAAATGCCCCTGGTAGCGAGGAATAAAAAGAAGGGGATGGCCAGTGCTACTAATGCTGTGAGATCGAATGCCCAGTCAGTGGCCACAAAATCCTTTGTCTGTAAATAATACAACCCCAGGTTCAATATAGAAAGTATCATCGCTGCAGATACTACCCGCATCTGCAACTTGCGGTCCTTATACAAAAATATCGCCACCAGCGCTCCAAGGCCCACTACTACGGTGAGTATCATCAGCAGCATATAGTCCATAGCCGTAAAGCGTTTGAATGTGGCAACACCGTTCATGATAACATTACCGCTGAAAAAAGGGGTCTTCAACGAAGTAAATGCCAGCGCCGAAGCCACCAGTAGCCAGAGAGATTGTATCCGTTGTATCATAAAGTAAAATTAAACTTTTCTGAGCTAAACTCTCTGTGCAGCTCTGTGTATTCTGTGGCTCTGTGGTGAAGTGATCGAAGCGAAGGCTTCACCACAGAGCCACGGAGGGCACAGAATACACAGACCTGTACAGTGCGTTATCCCAATTCGGGATATAAAACAAACTGTTCCATAAAACTATTCACATCTTTCCTTACGCCTGCAATCAGCTTTTCGTCGTCTGCATTCATCAGCACTTTATCTATCGCGTCTACAATGAATTGCATGTGTTGTTCTTTCATACCGCGCGTGGTAATGGATGGAACACCCATACGGATACCCGAAGTTACGAAAGCACTTTTATCATCATAGGGAACCATGTTCTTATTTGCCGTGATATCTGCTGCCACCAGGGCCTGCTCGGCTTTTTTTCCTGTGATGTTTTTATTGCGAAGGTCAACCAGCACCAGGTGGTTATCTGTGCCGCCACTTACAATCTGGTATTCTTTGGCAACAAGGGCCTTTGCAAATGTTTGAGAATTTTTAATGATCTGGTTGGCATAATCGGTAAATTCATCACTCAGGATTTCTCCAAAGGCAATGGCTTTTGCGGCGATCACATGTTCCAGGGGTCCGCCCTGGATACCCGGGAAAACCGCCATATCCATCAGGTTGCTCATCATGCGCACATTGCCTTTCACATCTTTCAATCCCCACGGGTTTTCAAAATCCCTGCGCATCATAATAATACCTCCGCGTGGACCGCGTAATGTTTTATGCGTAGTTGATGTAACGAAATGACAATGATCAAAAGGATCATTCAATAATTTTTTGGCGATGAGTCCCGCAGGATGCGCAATATCCGCCATTACCAGTGCACCCACTTCATCGGCTGCCTTACGGATGCGCGCATAGTCCCAGTCGCGGCTATATGCACTTGCACCGCAGATGATCATTTTCGGTCTGACCTCGCGGGCTTTTGCTTCCAGCATTTCATAATCCACCACACCCCCTTCACGCGTAACGCCATAAAAATGCGGTTTGTATAATTTACCGCTATAGTTAACAGCAGAGCCATGCGTGAGGTGTCCGCCCATGCTTAGATCAAGGCCTAAAATGGGATCGCCGGGTTGTAAAACCGCGAGCGCTACTGCCGCGTTTGCCTGTGCACCGCTGTGTGGCTGCACATTCGCATATTCGATGTTGAAAATCTGTTTGAGCCTGTCGATGGCCAATTGTTCGGTCTGGTCCACGATTTCGCAGCCCGCATAATACCTGCGGCCGGGATATCCTTCCGCATATTTATTGGTCATTACATTGCCCATCGCCTGCATTACCTGCAGGCTGGTAAAATTTTCCGACGCGATAAGTTCAATACCGCGGCGTTGTCTTTCCAATTCCTCCCTGATCAGGTTAAAAACAAGGGTATCTCTTTGCATTAGTTGGTATTTGCGGCAAAGATAAGCGGCTGCCGGTCAACGGTATACCCTTTTGTGGAAAAGGGGATAACAGGTAAATAAAACGCTAAATGAGGCCCGCGAGAGGTATAAACCTTGCATGATTAAGAGATTTTCCTATTTTCGGCCTCTTGGAAAGCTGCCAGTCGGGTAAAATTGAGGACGATTGGATAGGGTGCGGCAGCTTTCAAACGTAAATGACCCCCATGAAAGCGATCATTCCAGTGGCTGGCGCAGGTACAAAATTGAGGCCGCATACTTATACACAACCCAAGGCGCTGATCCCGATAGCTGGTAAAACAATACTCAGTTTTATCGTGGACCAGTTACACGAAGCCGGCATTAAAGAATTCATTTTTATCGTAGGGTATCTTGGCGAAAAGATCCAGGACTATGTAAAACAAACCTATCCCGACCTGACCACTCATTTTGTTTTTCAGAATGAACGCCAGGGAACGGGCCATGCGATAGAGCTTACCAAAAGCATAGTGGGCACCGATGAAGTGTTTGTGGCATTAGGCGATACCATCTGCGAATACGATGTGCATGAAATGGTGAACAGCCCTTACAGTATGCTGGCCATTAAAAAAGTGGATGACCCGCGCAATTTTGGTGTGGCATCCATTAATGAAGATGGGTTCATTGACCAGGTGGTGGAGAAGCCCGCTATTCCAAAAAGCAATATGGCGCTGGTGGGATTGTATAAAATAAAGGAGACACATTTTTTATTCGAGTGCCTGCATCATTTGTTTGCAGAAGATATACGCACCTTCGGGGAGTATAATCTTACCGATGCATTGGATTGCATGATCAAACGCGGCGCAAAGTTCCAGGCACTGAAAGTGAAGAACTGGTTCGACTGCGGGAAAAAAGAAACGCTGCTTGAGAGCAATGCCACTTTGTTAAAAAAATTCGGAGGCAATATTACAGGTGACCATGATTTTAAAGATACCATTATCATCCCGCCGGTGAGTATTGCGCCCGGCTGCGATATTTCCAATTCCAT
>JANPIE010000092.1:0-18665 GCA_031424835.1 Chitinophagaceae bacterium | reverse complement strand
AACTTTCTCGGCCTATACGTTTATCAGGTTGAATGGGGCCATCAAGCTCATTTTCCACGACTGGTTATACAAAAACTTTCCCGACAGGGCAGATAAAGTATGGCACCTGATAGAAACGGGTCATGGCGGCAAAGTAAATGATAGCAGGTGGGGTGTACGTATGCGGGGAGAGGGACCCATTTCTGACCTGGTGGGACAACAGTTTCGCAAATACAACAAACTGTATAAGCTGGATGTGGAACGTTTGGGATTGGATGGTTCACAATTCAGGAGACCGGGGGAGCAGGGGAGGTTGTTTTGACCGGTGCAGGCTTAATTTAATATTTGTAATTTTAAATTTATGTCAAGGGTATCATTAAATAAACAATTATTGGGGTCGGGTATTTACACAATATCTGACATAAGTAGGTTATTGGGGTTTCCGAAGGCAAAGGTTAGGCATTATCTGAATGAGTATTGGGATGAACGATTAGGAAAAAAACTTTTTGATCAAACATATACCTGGTCTGCCGGCAGTCATGTAAAGTCTGTTAATTTTCATACGTTAATAGAGCTTTATGTTTGTTTCTATTTACAGGAATTAGGCGTGTCCACCAGGAAGATTTTAAAGTCCCGGGATTCAATAGCCAGAGAGTTAAATGTGCCTTACCCTTTTGCGAGCGCTAAGTTGTTGACTGATGGTAAAAAAATTTGGTATGAGTTTAAAGATTGCATTGTAAATGCAGATGGATCTAAGCAGACTGATTTTATTGAATTTATCCGTGAGTTTACGAATAAAATTGAATTTAATGCTGATAAAATTGCGGAGAAGTTCTGGCCTGAAGGAAAATCGAGCAGTGTAGTGATTAATCCTCATAATCAGTTTGGCCAACCAATAATTGAAGGCACAAATATTAATACCGACGTAATTTTTTCTATGATTGAAAGCGGCGAATCTGTGATTTCAATTGGTATTCTATATGATATTACTGAAAAAGAAATCCGTGATGTCATTAGCTTCTATAATAAAGCCGCATGACAAATGTTTACCTTGATGAAAATCTTTCTGAGTATGTTGCGCATGCGCTTAATTTTTTAAATAAAGGCTACTTTAAGGAACTTCAGGTTTATTCAACTAAAGAGAAATTTGGAAAGGGAGTAGCTGATGAAGTAATCATCCCATCAATTGGCAGGGAACACGGTGTATTAATTACAAGGGATATTAATATTCACAAAACAAGATTCCAATACGAATTATGTAGGCAACATCGGCTGGGAGTGTTTTTTCTGGCTTTGCCAAAAAACAATAATAAACATTGGGAGATAGTCAAATCTCTCGTAACAAAATGGGAGGATATCGTTGGCAAAATTGAATCAGACAAAAAGCCTTTTGCTTATCGGATTAGACATGTCGGAAAAATGGAGAAGATGTAATGTATCAGATATGAAGATAATCGGCCTTATCGGAGGCATTTCCTGGCTGTCTACCATTGAATACTACAAACTGCTTAACCAGCTCGTGAATGACCGTCTTGGTGGTGTGGAGGCGGCAAAAGTGATGGTGTACTCTGTAAATTTTGGCGACGTAAAGCGATTGACGCTGGCCGATGATTGGGATGGCCTCGCAGCAATGATGTGTACGGCCGCAAACGAACTGGAGAAAGGAGGAGCCGAATGTATACTCATTGGTGCCAATACCATGCACAAGATCGCGGACCAGGTGCAGGCAGCCGTAAACATACCCCTTATACATATTGTGACTGTAACGGCTGAAGCCATTGTTCAGAAAAACATACAAACCGTTGCACTGCTCGGCACAAAGTATGTGATGCAGCAGGATTTTTATAAGCAGAAAATATCCCAGAAAAATATTCATACCCTTATTCCCGCACAGGAGGATATCACTTATATCAACAATGCTATCTATGAAGAGTTTGGAAAAGGAATTTTTCTCCCTGCTACAAAAGAAAGATTTCTGCAGATTATAGATAATCTCGCTTCAGAAGGTGCCGGGGGTGTTATTTTTGGCTGTACAGAAATTCCGTTGCTGATTCAGCCTGCTGAATGCCCCATCCCTGTTTTTGATACAACCCGGATTCATGCAGAAGCCGCTGTCAATTTTTCACTCTTACTTTAATTGGGAGGATTCATTGTAAAAGTTATGGTTTGTGCGTGTTGGTAACTAACCCTTCGGTTATGGGCTATTGCGGGCTCCCATTTGGGGGAGTTCCGTATTACGCGCAGTACAATATCATTGAATATACTTTCAAATGGTGCGAACAGGTACACGTCTTTCACTAGTCCATTTTCATCAATCCTGAATTTCACACCAATCTCAACGCGGTCCGTGTTAGCCAATGAATACCCTGTTGGCCAGAAAAGGTGCGAACCCAGGTAATCGGTCCATCGGCTCACGCCGCCTTTAAACTGTGCCGCACGTGTTCTATCAGTTGTGTCACTGAGTGGCAGTCCCTCTTCCGTATAATAAATTTTATCTTTCAGCCTGCCCATCTCAAATAACTCTTCCGCGCTTACCTGGCCATTGGGATGATAATATTTCCATTTCCCGGTGGGCATGTTCAGGTAGTTTAGCCGGCCCGCTGCCGATGGCTTGCCATCTTCATACCAGGAAATCTGCACCGCACCATTGGCGCCATAGTTAGTAGAGTCTGAAATAAATCCCGAACTGTACCATTGTACAGACGCACCTACGATCTCGCCGCTGTCATAATGCGTAGAGTCCCTGATCATGCCGTTTGGATGATAGCCCAGCCATAAACCATCTTTTTTATTGTCGGAGTAGTTGCCTATCAGTTCCGGTTTTCCGTCGTCGTAGAGGTAATAGAACTGCCCGTGCTTAAACAGGCAGGCGCTGTCTTTATAGAGACCCTTCATCTGTAAACTTCTTTTGGGAAGATAATAATCATGTCGCAACCAGCCCGAATCCGTTTTAACGGTAACTGAGGCGTAGCGGGCGTTTGCAAAGCTCGCCGGTTGCCAGTGCAGGTCATACAACATTTCAGTGCGCTGTGCCTGCGAAATAACGGTCATACAAAAAAACACCAAAACCAATGGCCATCTGATAATCATGATCCGAAAATAGTAAAATACCCTAAAACAGGCTGATTTGCTGGGGGATCCTATATCTTAGGGCAACCTATTCTTTGCATTGGGTGCCTGCTAACTATGTCTGTATTTAAAAGAACACTTTCACTCAACAGTACCATTGCCCTGGTGGTAGGCGGCGTGATCGGTTCCGGTATTTTTATGAAGCCCGCATTGATGGCTTCACAACTGGGCTCTCCTTTACTTTTATTGAGCGTTTGGATTGTGGCGGGTGCGATCACGCTGTTCGGCGCTTTATCCAATGCCGAGCTGGCCGCTATGTTTCCCGAAACCGGGGGGCAGTATGTATTCTTCCGCAAAATTTATGGTGATGGGTTTGCATTTTTATATGGTTGGGCATCTTTTGCCGTGTTCAATACTGGTGGTAATGCTTCCATTGCCTATATCTGCTCACAGTACACGAATTATTTTATAGAGCTGCCCAGGTTCAGTGCTGTTACGGAACAGGCGTATCGGTTGCATATTCCTTTTATCGGTACCATTTTTCCTCTTGAAAATATCGGTACCAAGGGCATGACCGTCGGCATCATTCTTTTCCTTACCTGGGTTAGTTACCGCAGCGTACAGTATGGCGCAACCCTTCAGCGGGTATTCACGCTGCTGAAAGTACTGGCCATACTATTGGTGGTTGGTGGTATATTGACTTCGGGCAAAGGAAGCCTGACCAACCTTATCACACCTGTTGCATCGGCGCCGCAGGGCTGGCAACTTGTAGGCGCATACGTTGCAGCCATAGCCGGTGCTTTCTGGGCCTATGATGGCTGGAATAACCTCACTTTTGTTGCTGGTGAAGTAAAAGATCCGCAGAAGAATATACCCCGCAGCCTTTTTATAGGACTGAGTTTCTGCATCCTTGTGTATGCGTTGATCAACCTGGCTTTTCTTTATGTGCTGCCCATTGAGCGGCTGGCGGGATCGGCCTTTGTAGCGTCTGATGCCGCAAGTGTGGCCTGGGGCAGTATCGGTGGCAGTGTGATCGCTTTGATCGTTATCATTTCCACTTTTGGTACGGCCAATGCGAATGTACTGGCTACCGGTAGGGTTACGTATGCATTGGGTACAGAAAACCGTTTGTTCGGGTGGGCCGGGAAAAAACACACCGTTTACGAAACGCCCGGGAATGCATTATGGCTGAACGCTTTTTGGGCAGTTATGCTGATCCTGACTGGCTCGTTCGACATGCTTACCGATATGCTCATTTTTGTTAGCTGGTTCTTTTACGGAATGAGTGCGCTTGGGGTGCTGATCCTGCGTAAACGAATGAAAGATGTACCAAGGTTTTACAAAGTGTGGGGTTATCCTTTTGTACCGGTCATTTTCGTAGCCTTCACTGTCTTCTTTCTCGGCTCTACCTTATACAATGATATCACTCATTACCGCAACGGAACAGCGCCGGTAATCAACGCTTTACTGGGTACACTGGTAACCTGTTTAGGCATTCCCATTTACTTTCTCTCGCGCAAAACAAAATAGGGCCCGCTTCGGCACTTAGTTTTATTTTCGCTGCAAACGCGTAATACATGGAAACTGTGATAGGGGCCATAGCAGAACTATTTGCTTCTGTAAAAAGTACCAGGGCCGACCGGATTGAAAAGTTGCCCCAGAGTGGCAGTGACCGTATTTATTTCCGCATTTATGCAGGAGAGGAAACATTTATTGCTACTTACAATCTCCATAAAAAGGAAACCCAAACTTTTATTTATTTCAGCAGGCATTTTGTAAAAGCAGGGTTGCCTGTTCCCAAAATACTGGCTGTTAATGAAGGGGATACTATCTATATCCAGGAGGACCTGGGTACCGATTCCCTGCTGAACAAACTGGAAGCATATGGCCATACCGATGCAGCTTACCGGCTGTTCGAGAAAAGCCTCGCGCAACTTGCACGCGTACAGGTACTCGGTGATAAGGATTTGAATTACGAGTTGTGCCTTACCGCAAAAGAGTTTGGCAAACAGGCCATCATGAGTGACCTGCTTTATTTTAAATATTATTTCCTGGATACGCTGCAGTTGCCCTATGATAAACAACTGCTGCTTGACGATCTTGATGCACTCAGTTCGTACCTCACCCGAACGGAAAATAAATATTTTATGTTCCGCGATTTCCAGAGCCGGAACATAATTGTGAAGGATGATGAAGTAAAGTTTATAGACTATCAGGGTGGAATGAAAGGCGCATTGCAGTACGATGTGGCTTCCATGTTATGGCAGGCAAAAGCAGAGCTTAGCGAGGAATGGAAGGATAACCTGCTTACCTATTATATGGACAGGGCTGATGAACTTTTGGATAGGCCTATAGATCGGATCACGTTTGTTAGCCAGTATAACGGTTACGTGTTGATACGTCTTTTACAGGTTATGGGTGCCTATGGCTTCAGGGGTTTATTTGAACGTAAGGCACATTTCCTCGCAAGCATTCCACTGGCATTGCGCAACCTGCAGTTTTTTATTGATCATAAACGCATTGGGATAGTAACACCGGAATTTGACCGCGTTTTGCGGTTGGTGGTGTCGGATGAAATGATCCGGCGTTTTGAACCCCTGCAGGCAAATGAAGAAACGCCATTGGTGGTAGACATCAATAGTTTTAGCTATAAAAAAGGAATTCCTGCGGACCACAGCGAGAACGGGGGCGGATTTGTTTTTGATATGCGCGGTATTCTTAATCCCGGGCGCTTTGATGATTACAAAGCATTAAACGGCAGAGACAAAGAGGTGCAGGACTTTCTGGAACAGCGAACCAAGATGAACGAATACCTGAATAGCGTTTGGGGCGTAATCGACATTACTGTTGAAGATTACATTAAACGAGGGTTTAGTCATTTAATGATCAATTTCGGTTGCACCGGTGGTCAGCACAGAAGCGTATACGCCGCTGAGCAAACCGCCAGGCACCTGCGTAATAAGTATAAACTGAAGGTGCAGTTGGCACATACCAATTGTGATAACTGGGTAACCAAATGGCCGCCACCACCTGCAGAAAACCAAAGCGCATTTCTTAAATAGGTACGATTAAAGAACATGATGCTAATATGACCAAGCCATTGTCAAACTTTGTCACAACCGGCCACTGCACCACGGCAATGATCTTTGCCGCCGGACTGGGCTCAAGACTGAAACCCTGGACAGACCGGCATCCCAAAGCATTGGCTGTAGTGAATGGCAGGAGTTTGCTGGAAAGAAATGTTTTGTACCTGCAGCGCCATGGCATCTATGATGTGATTGTTAATGTGCATCATTTTGCAGAGCAGATCACAGATGCTATTGCGAAAAACAAAGGATGGGGAAGCAGGATTGTTGTTTCTGACGAAACAGATGCCGTACTGGAAACAGGCGGTGGCCTGAAGAAGGCCGCCGGGTACCTGGAAAGCAGGGCTGCCTTTGTGGTGATGAACGTAGATATACTTACAGATATGGATCTGACTGCCATGACGAGGCAACATGCTGCCTCGGGTAACCTGGCAACGCTCGCGGTTAGTGAACGAGAAACCTCCCGCTATTTTTTGTTCGATGACGAAGGCAGGTTGGCAGGCTGGAGAAACACCAAAACCGGTGAAGAAAAAATATCGCGCAGGGTGCACCCTTTTTTTCAGTACGCGTTTAGTGGGATACATGTGATCAGTCCCGCGATATTTCCACTCATCAGGCAGGAAGGTAAATTTTCGATGGTGGATGTTTACCTGGACCTTGCTGCGGACCATGTAATTTCTTCCTACAACCATACCGGTGCAAAACTGATAGATGTGGGTAAGCCAGAGAGTATTATCGCGGCAGAAAAAATATTTAACTGATCCTATGGGGCACCTCCGTTTTGCGATAGTGGGTTGTGGAAAAATTGCCCGCCGCCATGTACAGCATATTCAATCTGTTGGGGAGTTATCGGCTGTATGCGACATCATGGAGTCCCGTGCAAAATCTCTGGCAGAAGAATACGGAACACAGTATTTTACCACGATTAATGATCTGCTGCGCGAAGCACTTCCCATAGATGTTGTAGTCATTTGTACGCCCAATGGCCTGCATGAGGCACATACCATTCTTGCACTGTCGCATGGTTACCATGTGTTGGTAGAAAAACCAATGGCACTCACCGCTGCAGGCTGCCAAAAAATGATAGACGCTGCAGACAGGGCGGGTAAACGACTATTCATAGTGGTGCAGAACCGCTTCAATCCCCCGGTTATGGCGGTTAAAAAAGCGTTGGATGCAAAAGCATTTGGTAAACTATCTTCCATTCAGCTAACCTGCTTCTGGAATCGTACGGAACAATATTATGCGGAAAAATGGAAGGGTACCAAAGCACTCGGCGGCGGCACACTGTACTCCCAGTTCAGTCATTTCATCGACTTGTTGTATGCATGGTTTGGCGCGGTGAAATCGGTTAATGCCATTACGAGAAACAGCCAGCACCAGGGGCTCATTGAATTTGAAGACAGTGGTGTGGTTATCCTGGAATTTGAACAGGGGATGATAGGCACCCTTAATTTTTCCGTCAATAGTTTTGAAAAAAACCGGGAGGGTTCCCTCACCATCCTGGGTGAGCAGGGTATGGTAAAGATCGGCGGGGAATACCTTAATACCATTGAATACTCGAAATTTGCCAATTATACCCTTGAGGAACTGGCACAGGGTGCACCTGCAAATAATTATGGGCATTACCAGGGATCGATGAGCAATCATGACAAAGTTTACCAAAGCCTGGTAAACCACCTGCTTCATAATGCGCCTTACTATGCCCCGGCAACGGATGGGCTGCAAACGGTGGCGCTGATCGAAAGAATATATGCTGCGGCACAAGGCACCATTCAATAACTTTACCGTATGCCACAGGAATCAACAGCAGGTATCAGGAACGTAACCTTTGGAAGCAACACAAGCGTGGTGCATCCCTGTAACCTGTATGAATGCGCGATTGGCGACGATACTTTTATCGGTCCCTTTGTTGAGGTACAGAAAGGGGTTGTAATCGGTAAAAGGTGCCGGGTACAGTCGCACAGTTTTATCTGCGAGCTGGTAGCCATAGGCGATGATTGTTTTATAGGCCATGGTGTAATGTTTATTAACGATGTTTTTGCGGGAGGTAAACCTGCCGGTGATGCCGCTTTATGGAAACCCACAAAAATCGGAAACCATGTTTCCATTGGCAGCAATGCCACCATACTGCCGGTAACCATTTGCGATCATGCAGTAATTGGTGCCGGATCCGTTGTCACAAAAGATATCACAGAACCCGGCGTATATGCCGGAAATCCGGCAAGGAAACTCAGATAAGAAAAGCAAGTACGAAGTACGAAGTTTGAAGTACGAAGGTGGGCCAAAAACCCGCTGTTACTTCGTACTTCAAACTTCGTACTTCATACTTTAATATACACTTTCTTCTTATCAAGAATATAAACGATGGCCCAATACATCGCTATCATGCACAAGGCATATACCAGCGAACCAACCCGCGGGTCGGGTGCGATATTTTTGCAGACATGTTCGTAAAACCAGGGGAATAAGGATGTGTATATTTTTTTGCCTTCGGGTGTTACATGGTCAACCCAGCGGAACATAGCAAGTACCCTCGGTAAGAAACCGCTTAGTACAAAAATGAACAATGGGTTTTTCCCAAACACATCAAAAAAACGGCTCCAGGCGCCTTTAGCCGCTTTGAATTCGATAAGGTAGATCAGCACGCCCAATGTCATGATGGCCAGGCCGGTTGTGTATAATACATAACTGCTTGTCCATATTTTTTTGTTGATCGGAAAAACAAGATCCCAGCAATAACCGGCAAAGCAGAGGACGAGTCCGGCAACAAAAAGGTGCGCAAGCATCTCATAGGTCTTTCCTTTCTGCTGAATATACTGACCCACAAAAAAACCAAAGATTACCTGCACAATGGCTCCGATGGTGCTGGGTAACCCTTCCGGATCGAAGGGAACGCCTTCGCCTTTATAGATATGGTTCACGCCCAACAGTTTGATATCTATCGCTGTACCAAACCATCCCTGCAGGCTGTAAGGGTCACCTGGTGCGCCCGCTGCAAGACATATAAACCAGTACAGCAACAGCAGCACCGCGCTTATGACAAAAGCGCCTTTTGTTTTTGCATAATACACTATCACCGAAGCAAAAAAGTAACACAATGCGATCCGCTGCAATACACCCATTATCCGCACATTCTCCCATAATTTGGCTACCAGGTTTTCGCCATCCCATCTAACAAAAGGGCTCCAGTTCAGAAAAACACCGATGGCAAAAATTAGTAGTGTGCGCTTAATCACTTTTTTCCAGAATACAGCATCGCCGGCCTGTTCAAAACGGGGCATCACAAAAGCCATGGCATTACCTACCGCAAAGAGAAAGAAGGGAAACACAAGATCGGTAGGGGTGCAGCCATGCCAGGGCGCATGTTCAAGCGGTGAAAAGATATGCGACCAGCTGCCGGGGTTATTCACCAAAATCATCAGGGCCACGGTTGCCCCCCTGAATACGTCTAAGGAATAATATCGATTGTTCATGGCCATCGTTTCATGAATGAAGATAAGGAAGATAAGGGGCATTCTTTGGCGGGCGGCCTGCGACCCACAGGCGTAATAATGGGCATATTTCACCCGTTCACTGCTGTTTTCTTCCTAATATTGCCGCCGCGGAACTAATGGTTACTTTTACCTATAATTTTTATGGCATCCATGAGTAAACATGTATTGATCACCGGGGGCGCAGGGTTTATCGGCTCACACGTGGTGAGGCTTTTCGTAAACCAGTATCCGGAATATACCATCGTGAACCTGGACGCGCTTACCTATGCGGGCAACCTGGAGAACCTGAAAGACATTGACCGGCAACCCAATTACCGGTTCGTTAAAGAAAATATACTGGATACGGGAGCGCTGGAAAAAGTGTTTGATACATACGGAATCACGGATGTGATCCATCTTGCTGCAGAATCGCATGTTGACAGGTCCATTGTATCTCCATTGGATTTTGTGTATACCAATATTATCGGCACGGTTAACCTCCTGAATACTGCCCGGAAAAAATGGAAGACGGGTGGGGACAATCTTTTTTACCATGTATCCACAGATGAAGTGTATGGAAGCCTTGGTGAGACCGGTTTTTTCACCGAGGCAACGCCCTACGATCCGAATTCTCCCTATTCAGCCAGTAAAGCCTCCTCCGATCATTTTGTAAGGGCCTACCGCGAAACCTATCATTTGCGAACCATCGTATCCAATTGTTCCAACAATTATGGTCCCAATCATTTTCCCGAGAAACTGGTGCCGCTGTTCATCAATAATATTATACATAACAAACCACTGCCCGTTTATGGGGACGGTTTGTTTACCCGCGACTGGCTATATGTAAAGGACCATGCACGGGCTATTGACCTGGTATTTCATAAGGGCCAACCAGGCAGAACGTATAATATCGGGGGCTTTAATGAGTGGCGCAATATTGACCTTGTCAAATTATTGTGCCGGTTGATGGATGCAAAACTGTCGCGTGCGGAAGGTGAGAGTGAAAAACTGATCACTTATGTGAAAGACCGGCCCGGCCACGACAGGCGTTACGCGATTGATGCTTCCCGGATCAATAAAGAACTTGGCTGGAAGCCTACGGTAACCTTTGAAGAAGGCTTAAGTGAAACCATAGACTGGTACCTTGCCAATACAGAATGGCTGGAACATGTAACTACAGGCAGTTACCAGCGGTATTATGAATCCATGTATGCTAACAGATAAATATGCGTGTTGAACAAACCCAGATAGAAGGATGCCTGCTCATCCACGATACTTTTTTCGGAGATGGCCGCGGCTTTTTTTTCGAAAGCTTTAACCGGCGGACGTTTTTTGAACAGACGGGTTTGGATGTCAATTTCGTGCAGGATAATCAATCAGGCTCACAGAAGGGTGTGTTGCGCGGCCTGCATTTTCAGCACGGTGAGTATGCTCAGGCAAAGTTGGTGAGGGTATTGGTGGGCAAAGTGCTGGATGTAGTGGTTGACCTGCGCAGGAACTCGCCGAGTTTTGGCCAGCACCTGGCTGTTGAATTATCCGGGGATAGTCATACCCAACTGTTTGTACCGCGTGGTTTCGCACATGGTTTCGTGGTGCTGAGTGAGCGCGCCGTGTTTTTTTATAAATGTGATAACTATTATAACAAAGCGATGGAAGCAGGTATCATTTATAATGATGCGGACCTTTCCATCGACTGGAAACTTCCTGCATCGGATATCATTTTATCGGAAAAAGACGGTGTACTTCCCCGTTTAAATCAAATTGTGGACACTTTAAATTTTTGATATGAAAGGTATTATCCTGGCAGGTGGCTCAGGCACAAGGCTGTATCCCATTACCAAGGGAATCAGCAAGCAATTGATGCCGGTATATGATAAACCGATGATCTATTACCCCCTTTCTGTCTTAATGCTTGCCGGTATCAACGAGATACTCATTATTACCACGCCGGAAGATAGCCAGCAATTTCAACGCTTGCTGGGTGATGGAACAGAGATTGGCTGCCGCTTTAGCTATGCCGTGCAGGCAGTACCTAACGGCCTAGCCCAGGCATTTGTTATTGGCAGTGATTTTATCGGGAAGGATAAAGTGGCACTGGTATTGGGAGATAATATTTTTTATGGAGCGGGGTTCAGTAAACTGGTTCAATCGTTCAATGATGTAGATGGCGCAGCAGTGTTCGCCTACGAGGTAAATGACCCCGAGCGTTATGGCGTGGTAGCGTTTGATGAGCAACACCAGGCGGTATCTATTGAAGAAAAACCCAAAGAACCTAAATCGAATTACGCCGTGCCTGGGTTATATTTTTATGATAACAGTGTTGTAGAGATCGCAAAAAATATGAAACCATCTGCCCGTGGTGAATATGAAATTACAGATGTTAACCGTGCATACCTCCAAAAAGGGAAACTGAAAGTAGGCATCATGAACCGCGGTACCGCCTGGCTCGACACGGGTACATTCGATTCTTTTGCAGACGCCTGCGAATTTGTACGCGTAATTGAGAAGCGACAAAGCCGGAAAGTTGGCTGTATAGAAGAAGTTGCTTTTCGTATGGGGTACATTAACGAGACACAATTAATGGCCCTTGCCGACAAATACGCGAAAAGCGGATATGGTGAATACCTGCGGAAACTGAAGTTATCATCCTGATCTAAACAATTTCGTTTCAGCCTTGTTATTGCCCGTATGGATGCCTTTACCATAAAAGACATTGAGAACCTTTCGGGTATAAAAGCTCATACCATACGCATTTGGGAGCAACGCTATTCTTTTCTGACACCTAAGAGAACGGAAACCAATATCCGCTTCTATTCCAACCAGGAATTACAGACCATTCTCAATATTGCGCTGCTGAATAAGTACGGCTTCAAGATCTCGCATATAAACCGGATGACGCAGGCAGAGATCAACGACAAGGTCTTTTCACTCTCGCAGGTAGAGGCCCAGCAGGAGCGATTGGTTAACCAGTTGGTGCATTCCATGGTAGAAATGGATATGGATATTTTTGAGTCTGTTTTAACGGGCTATATAAGGGGGAGGGGTATTGAAAAAACCATTACCCAGATCATCTTCCCCTTTCTGGAACGCATCGGCATTCTTTGGGTTACCAACCACATTCAACCCGCGCAGGAGCATCTGATCAGCAATGTGATCCGCCAGAAACTGATCATGGGCATCGAAAACGTAAGCGATACAAAGCGTACCGGTAAAACGGCCATGCTGTTTCTTCCTGAAGGCGAACATCATGAAATGGCTTTGTTATTTGTACACTACCTGCTGATCAGGCAGGGCGTCCAGGTATTTTACCTTGGCGCCAACACCCCCCTCTCCGATACAACTTTCGTATTTGAACTGAAACGCCCCGATTTTGTATATGTCCACCTCACTTCTCCCTCCGGCAATTTCAACCTCGAAAAATTTCTGGTGCAACTTCATCATAAGCTGCCCCGTAAACCGCTGATCGTTTCAGGCGTAATGGTTCAGTCGTACAAGAAAAAGATCCCTGCCGGCGTTATCCTCAAAAGATCCCTCCCGGAAGTCATTTCCTTTATTTCCTCCCTCTAGTCAGGTCAGCGCCGGTTGGTGCAGATCCCGCAACAAACTACCATCCATGGCAGGTTTCCATTCGTATATCTGCCCGGAAACAAAATATTCTTGGAAACCTCCGGATATTTTGTTTAACTTTGTGGTATCAAATTTTAAACAAAATAAATGTCTACCCCTGAATTCAACCGCATCCTGGAGAACAATGTTGAGTTTTTAAGACCCTTCGCTATCACCCTCACCCACGATAACGAAGCGGCCAAGGATCTCTTTCAGGAAACCCTTTACAGGGCGTTGGCCAACAAGGACAAATACAATGTGGGCACCAATATCCGGGCCTGGTTATACACCATCATGCGGAATATATTTATCAATAATTACCGCAGAAAGGCCAAACAGGCAACCTTGTTTGACAACAGTCCCAACGATTACCTCCTCAACCAGGGGCAGCAATCCGTTGCCAATGATGCCATTACGAATATTAACCTGAAAGAAGTACAGCGGGCGATCTATCGTCTTCCCGATATTTTTAAAAATCCTTTCCTTTTATATTTTGATGGATACCGCTATCACGAGATAGCGGATATGCTGGGCGAGCCATTGGGTACGGTTAAGAGCCGCATCCATTTCGCGCGTAAATTGTTAAAAGCACAGGTTGAACGTTATTGAATCATTTAGCTAACTTTCTGTTACCACTTTGAAGAAAAAAATAATTGTTATCGGTAGCGGCTTCGCGGGCCTGTCGGCTGCATCCTTCATGGCCAAAGCCGGCTGGGATGTGACGGTGGTTGAGAAGCAGGATGGTCCGGGTGGACGCGCCCGCCAGCTAAAAGCAGAAGGATTCAGCTTCGATATGGGTCCAAGCTGGTACTGGATGCCCGATGTGTTTGAACGATATTTTAACCAGTTTGGCAGTACCGCTTCTGCACATTACGGTTTAAAACGGCTTGATCCCTCTTACCGGGTATACGGCAAGCAGGGTGTAATGGATATTCCCGCAGACCTTGGCCAGCTAAAACAGTTGTTCGCTTCAATTGAACCCGGCAGCGACCAGCAACTGGACCGTTTTCTCACTGAGGCCGCATTTAAGTACCGGGCAGGAATAGAAAACCTGGTATTCAAACCCGGGCGTTCCTTAACTGAATTCTTAGACCTCGATATACTGAAAGGCGTGTTTCGCCTGGATGTATTCAGTTCCATGCGCTCGCATGTAGCCAGGTATTTCAAGGACCCGCGACTGAAAGAACTGATGGAGTTCCCTGTACTTTTCCTCGGCGCGATGCCCGGCAAAATACCCGCGCTCTATAGCCTTATGAATTATGCAGACATTGTGGGTGGAACCTGGTATCCCGAAGGCGGTATGTACAGTATTGTTAACGGCATGTATTCAGTTGCCCTGGACCTGGGCGTAAAATTCAGGTTCGATGAAGAAGTAAGGAGCATTGTTATTGAGAACCATATCGCCACTAAGGTCATATCGCATTCAAAAAATCATACAGAGCATGTCTATGAGGCGGATGTGGTCATCGGCGGTGCGGATTACCACCATATTGAAACGCGTTTACTGCCTCCTCAATACCGGAGTTATTCAGACGCCTACTGGGATAGCAGGGTGATGGCGCCGGGTTGTCTGCTATATTATGTGGGACTGGATACAAAACTCAGTGGTATCAGGCATCATTCGCTGTTTTTCGATACCTGTTTTGAAACACATGGAAAAGAGATCTATGAAACCAAACAATGGCCCACGGATCCATTGTTTTATATGAGCGCCACTTCGGTAACCGATCCATTATCGGCACCCGAGGGATGCGAAAACCTGTTCCTGCTGATACCGGTAGCTGCAGGGCTCACGAACGATACGGAAGAACTGAGAAACCGGTATTTCGATAAAATCATAGCGAGGCTGGAGAAGCATTTGGGCCAGGAGATAGCCAGCCATATTGTCTATAAAAAATCCTTTGCCAACAGTGATTTCGTATCTGAGTATAATTCGTTCAAAGGAAATGCTTATGGGCTGGCCAATACGTTGGGCCAGACCGCGATGCTGAAACCGTCATGCCGTAGTAAGAAAGTCAAAAATCTTTTCTATACCGGCCAGTTAACTGTTCCGGGTCCGGGCGTTCCCCCGAGCCTGATCAGTGGGGAAGTGGTTGCGGGGGAAGTGGTGAAGGCGTTTTGTGAAGTGGGCGGGGGCGGCAGGCGGCAGGCGTCAATCGTCAATCGTGAGACGTGAGACGTGAATTGTGAGAGGTGAAAAGTGAGATGTGAAAGGTGAGAGGTGAAAAGTGAGATGTGAAAAGTAAGAGGTGAGAGGTAAGATGTGAAAAGTAAGAGGTGAGAGGTGAAAGCTGACTTAGTCGATGCTTGGTTTTGAGTCGCAAAGCGCGTTTCATAACTCACGTCTCAGGGTTTCCGCCCTCGGGCGTGAAGATTATTGAACAAAAGTTTTTTTATGATACAGCTGTTCCACCAAACCAGCCAGGACTGCAGCAAGATCACTACCATGCGGTACAGCACCAGCTTTGCCTCCGCTATTAAATTATTGCACAAGGACCTGCGCGCGCCCATTTATAATATCTATGGATTTGTTCGTTTTGCGGATGAGATCGTGGATACATTTCATGAACATGACAAGGCCCTGCTGCTGGAGGAATTCAGCCGCGATACATATGAGGCGCTCGACAGGCGTATCAGCCTGAACCCTATTTTGCATAGCTTCCAGCTAACCGTTAACCAGTATGGGATTGACCGGGAACTGGTTGACGCTTTCCTGCACAGCATGCGGCTGGACCTGGAAAAACAGCATTATGACAGGCCCGCCTACGAGAAATACATATACGGCAGCGCAGAAGTGGTGGGACTCATGTGCCTTTTCGTATTCTGCGAAGGCGATACAACACGCTATGCATCCTTAAAGCCTTATGCGAAAAGCCTGGGTGCTGCTTTCCAGAAAGTGAATTTTTTGCGCGACCTGAAAGCAGATCATGAGGGCCTGGAAAGAATGTATTTTCCGGGTTGCGACTTTCGTAATTTTTCAGAGGCCGACAAGCGGGCCATTGAAACTGATATTCAAAAAGATTTTGCGGATGCATATCTTGGCATTGCCGCGCTTCCAGTTAAGGCAAGGTTCGGGGTATACGTGGCCTATAAATATTATCTCTCACTCTTTAACAAGATCAGAAAGTTAAGACCACAACGGATTTTAGAGGATCGTATACGAATTCCGGATTATCGTAAAATGGTTATACTGGCCAAAGCCGGCATCCGGAGCCAGTTAAATTTGTTGTGATTAGCAAACGCTTATCTATTTTTAAAGCATGGAACAGGTGATCTTAGTGAATGAACAGGATGTGGAAACAGGCACCATGGAAAAAATGGAAGCGCATACCAAAGCGATGCTTCACCGTGCATTCAGTGTGTTTATATTCAACGGCCGCGACGAAATGCTGATGCAGCAGCGTGCACAGGGAAAGTACCATAGCCCCGGGCTCTGGACAAATAGCTGTTGCAGCCATCCCCGCCCCGGGGAAGATACCTCCGCTGCAGCAGAAAGGCGTTTACAGGAAGAACTGGGGTTTGTTACGCCCCTAAAAAAAGTATTCGACTTTGTGTATAAATCCAGCTTCGATAATGGCCTCACGGAGCATGAGTTTGATCATGTGTACGTTGGCTATTACAACGGTGCCGTTGAACCTGACAGCCACGAGGTAGCAGATTTTGCTTACTGGCCAATGGAAAAAATTGAACAATCACTCCGGGCGCAGCCCGAACGATATACTGTTTGGTTCCGCATAGCATTTCCTCGCATGCTTGACTGGTGGAAACATAACCGCTTTCAATAAGATACCGGTATTTTTACAATATGAGTCTTTCTCCCAAAGCAATCATCATTGGTGCAGGTGTGGCCGGGCTGGCAAGCGCTATCCGGCTGGCGCTACAGGGTATGGAGGTAACTGTTTTTGAAAAAAATAGTGTACCAGGGGGTAAACTGCAGGCATTTGAAAAAGACGGCTATCGGTTTGATATGGGCCCCAGCCTTTTTACGCAGCCCGCCAATATAGAAGATTTGTTTACACTGGCTGGTGAGAACATGGAGGACTATTTTAACTACCGGAAGGTTCCCGTGAGTTGTCATTATTTCTATGAAGATGGCACCATGATCCGCGCGCATGCCGATCGCGATCTGTTCAGAGAGGAGTTAACGGGCAAAACAATTGATGGTGGGCGGGTACTGGACAGTTACCTCGATAGTTCAAAAAAAATCTACGATAGCATCGGAACAGTATTTGTGGATCATTCGCTTCACAAAAAGAAAAATTTTTTCACCAAAAGAGTTTTGAAAGCGCTTTTTGCTGCCCGCTGGAAATATATGTTCCGCTCCCTGCATTCGGTGAATGCGACACATTTCCGTGACGCCAGAACGGTGCAACTTTTTGACCGGTATGCAACGTATAATGGAAGCAATCCCTACCGCGCGCCCGGCATGTTAAGCCTGGTGCCTCACCTGGAGCACAATGAAGGCGTGTATTATCCCGCAGGTGGAATGATCAGTATTACCCATGCGTTGTACCGGCTGGCATTAAAAAAAGGGGTTCAGTTTTATTTTGATTCACCCGTACAGCGCATTATTTGTAACGGAAAAAAAATTGAAGGCGTAGTTGTCAATGGCAAAAATCTTTCTGCGGATTATGTGGTTAGTAATATGGATGTTTATTTTACTTATAAATATTTACTGGCCGATGAACGCCGCGCAAAAAAATTACTGAAACAGGAGAGAAGCAGCAGCGCCCTTATTTTTTATTGGGGGATAGGAAGGGAGTTTACGGAACTTGACCTGCATAATATTTTTTTCGCAAAAAATTACAGCGAAGAATTTGACCATCTCTTCCGCTTGAAAAAAGCATATGATGATCCAACGGTCTACATAAATATTACCTCGGTTTGTGAGCCAGGGGTGCAGGCTCCCGCGGGAAAACAGAATTGGTTTGTGATGGTGAATGCACCCGCCAACAGCGGGCAGGACTGGGAAGCTTTTCGCGCCCGTTACCGCGCAGCCATTCTTGCTAAGCTCAACAGAATACTGGGTACAGATATCGGGCCCCTGATCGAAACCGAAGAAGTGCTGGACCCTGTATCCATCGAATCACGCACATCATCTTTTATGGGATCGCTTTACGGCAGCAGTTCCAATTCCCGGATGGCAGCGTTCCTGCGCCATCCCAATTTTGCCAATGCGATGAGGGGCCTGTACTTTGTTGGTGGCACTGTTCACCCTGGCGGAGGAATACCCCTTTGTCTCAAAAGCGCGAAAATTACGAGTGAAATCATCAGGCAGGATGCGAAAAAAACCAGACAGCGTTAACAATTCTGATGTTTGGAAACTAAGCGGTTCAGTTTTTTTTAGAAGCACGAAATCACCAGGCAAAGAAGCACAATGAGATCATGAAAATGCAAAAACAACATATTGCCACGTTTATCGCTTTGTTGTTCCATGTATCCGGATCAG
>JANPIE010000091.1:0-5881 GCA_031424835.1 Chitinophagaceae bacterium | reverse complement strand
TTTCACTGATTTGCACGGATAAAAATCTGTGTTCATTTGTGAAATCTGTGGCTAATTTTTTGCCTCTAATTTATTCGGGTTTTATTTTTTGATCTCCAATTCAATTTCCTTTCCCAACTTCTCCCATTTGTTTTGCAGTTCCTTTAGCTGTGCCTGCGTTTGTGTTACGCCCGCGATAGTTTGCGTGGTGGGAGGCATTTCGGTATCATGAAGGATATTGAACAAACCTGCGAATGCAGACTCCACTGTTCCGAAACTTGCTGCCGGTGCTGATGTACCAGGCGCCCTTCTGCCTCTTGCGCCGGTAAGATCCGCGGCCTGCTGGTCTAAGGCAGTTAACGATGCGGATGCAGCCAGCATCGGTTTTATACGCTCGCGCAGGGCAGCAATTTCTTCTGCTGTTTTTTTAGCCTGTATGCGCCCTTCATAAGCAGTAAGGGAAAGCGCATGTTGTTTCTGGAGCTCAGCCATACTTGTTTTTACACGCGGATCCATCTTAACCGTAAGGGGTTGCGTGTAAGTTTTTCCATTCGCGGTAAGTTTGACTGTATAAACGCCGGGTAATACCCAGGGAGAAGTTGCATCAGGGGCGGTGTTCTGGAAGGTAGCGGTCATTGGATAAGAAACGGGTTCATTCAATGGTGCATAGTGCATATCCCATAAAAAACGATGTGAGCCCGCTTCCCCCGACAACAATTGTTGCGGACGTATCCAGTACAATGGAATGTTGACAGCGGGAATTTCATAAGGCTTGTCATAGCTGCTGAATTTGCGAACCGACTTACCGGTAGCATCCACTATCTCCAGTATCACTTCGCCAACCGCTTTGTCGGAGAGATAATAATTGATGACTGCACCATCAGGAGGATTTTGTCCTGCAGGTTCTTCCTGCGGAATGGGCGTATCCGTATTCATGTTCCATCGTACCCGTATGGCTTGCTGTGGTTTGTAAAGAATAGCAGCGGCGTTTGTCATGGTTGCGCTTATCTGCCGTAAGGGTGTGATATCATCGAGGATCCAGAAACCGCGTCCATGGGTACCGAGTACAAGATCATCATCTTTAATCACCAGGTCGCGAACAGAAGTGGCGGGCATGTTCAACCGCAGTGATTGCCAGTGTTCACCATCGTCAAATGAAACATAAACGGCATTCTCAGATCCGGCAAATAACAATCCTTTACGTAAAGGATCTTCCCGAACCGCATTAATGGGTTCATTCCCGGGTAAACCATTGGTGATGAGTTTCCAGGTCTTGCCACCGTCATGCGTTTTGTATACATAGGGGCGCAGGTCATCGCAGCGGATCCGGTTAATGGCTGCATAGGCGGTATTTACATCGGTATGACTAGCTTCCATCAGCGATACCTTACTCCAGGATGTGATGGCATCGGGTGTTACATTCTTCCATGTTTTACCACCATCCCGTGTTACCTGTATGTATCCGTCATCTGTTCCTGCCCAAAGGGTATTAATGTCTTTGAAGGAAGGAGCGATGGTATATACAACACCCCGACGCGGCATTTTTTTCAATTCATCTGAAGTGTATACGCCTACGCTTGCAGGTACATCCCAGCTTTCCCTGGTAAGATCGGGACTGATGGTTTGCCAGCTATTGCCGCCATCTCGCGTTTTGAAAATGACATTGCCTGCGTAGTACAATGTTTTAGGATCAATTGGCGAGAAGAGAACGGGCGCCGTTCGTAAGAAACGATATTTGCCACTGCGAACTGCTTCGGGTGCAATATTCTGTACCTGCCCCGTGCGTTTATCGAACCTCGTGACCTTGCCACCATAAATGATATTCGGGTCCAGGGGATCTGCGGCAACGTACCCATATTCTTCAACACCCACCGGGTGCCATTCGCGGATGCCTATCTGCCCATCATTGCCACGCGAAGCAATGCCCACTGACCCACTTTCCTGTTGCCCGCCATACACCATATAGGGGAATGCATTGTCAGTACTTACATGGTAAAATTGTGCGGTGGGCTGGTTATACCATGATGAAAATGTTTCACCGCCATTCACTGTAATGATCGCTCCCTGGTCTGCCGCGATGAGCATGATCTTTGGGTCATTGGGATTGATCCATATACGATGGTAGTCATCACCACCCGGTGCGCCACGAAAGGCGGTCCATGTTTTTGCGCCGTCAGTAGATTTCCACGTAACCACATTCGCGCTGTAAACAATATCTGCATTCCTGGGATCGATCTTTAGTTCTGCAAAATCACTGGCACGTCCCCAGAAGCGACCATCACTGGTCATTAATGTCCAGCTTTCCCCTGCATCATCACTTCGATAGATACCGCCGCCCCTTCCTGCATCAACCGTAGCGTATAAACGGTTGCTGTTGGTGGGTGCAATACCAAAACCGATCCTGCCTAAACCCTGTTCTATAGTGGGTAAACCCTTTGTCAGTTTTTTCCAGGTATTTCCACCATCGGTTGATTTGAACAGGCCACTTTCGGGTCCGTTCCATTGCCCATTTTCCCAGGGCCCCTGCCTGCCCGCCCACATATCTGCATAGAGTATGTTTGCATTATTGGGATCGAATGACACCTGAACAGCGCCGGTATTCTCATCTTTATATAGAACACGTTCCCAGTTTTTTCCTCCATCAACTGAGCGGTATACACCGCGTTCTGTATTGGGGCCATACGGGTGACCAAGTACCGCAACAAATACACGGTTCTCATTTTTTGGGTCGATAATGATGCCACCGATCTGCTGACCATCTTTCAATCCCATATTGGTCCATGTCTTTCCCGCATCAGTTGATTTGTAGACACCATCGCCAATGGAAAGATCAGGACGCTGTATCCCTTCACCACTACCCACAAACACCACATTGGGATTTGATTCCGATACGGCGATATCACCCACAGAGCCCGTTGGTTGTTTATCAAAGATGGGGTTCCAGGTGCGGCCGTAGTCATTTGTTTTCCATACCCCCCCATTGTTTACGCCAATGTAAAACACACTGGGTTGTGATGGCACGCCTACGGCTCCAACGGTACGCCCACCCCTGTGTGGACCGATCATGCGGTATTGCATGCTGTTGAACAACGAAGGGGAAAAAGGTTGTGCGGAAACTGTGCCGGTATATGCCAGCAGGATGACAAGTAATTTTTTCATGTGCAGAGTTTAGATAGTCACCTCTGCGGTTGACTCAGCGTGCTCATGTTCTCTGCGGTTGGAAAGGGCTAAAAAGTGCGGGCTGTACCCATTTCGAGACTTTTCCAACCGCAGAGAACATGAGGACGCCAAGCTAACGCAGAGTTATTTTTTATTGATTAAATAGGCGCCTGCTATTAATAAGCAGACACCTAACAACTTTACCCAGCTAATATCCGATTGACGAAAATTAAATAAACCGAAATGATCATAGACCAATGTCATTAATAACTGCCCCGCGATCACTAATGCAAATACATTGGCCGATCCCATACGTTGTACGGAAAAAATGATGGCAGTAACAAAAAAAGCGCCAAGCAATCCACCGGAATATTTATACAATTCAATATTGCGCAGTTGTGAAACAGTGGGTACAGTTTGTTTGGTTGTGAGAATCACCAGGCCCAGGACAAGCGTCCCCACAAGAAAGGAAATAAAGGCAGCTACCCATTGGTTGTTGACGGATGTTTTTAACTCGCTGTTTACCCCTGCCTGTGTTGATATGGTCATTCCGGCCAGTAAGGGAAGAATGAAAACAAGGTATTTCATGCGATTAAAGATAAGCGAAAACAAAACTGTGCCCCTGCACCCTGGGAGCAAATTATTTTTCACAACAGGGCGCAGGAACACAGCCGTTGATTAATTATTTAGTGGCGGGTGCGGCCGGCGGAACATCGGTGTTCCAGATATCGCGGTATTTTTTCCAGGTACCGCTTTCTTTTTTCCAGGTTACGAGAAAACGCCCTTTATCAAGGCTGCTGCCGTCTTTGGCAATCACATCATAATTTCCTTCTTCAGATACCAGTTCCTCTCCACCGGTTACTTCCGTGGTAGTGAGTTTTATACTGGCAACAGACATATTCATTGCGTAGGAGAAAAATTGCGCCAGTCCTTCTTTACCGCACATTCTTGGCATACCGCCATCCGGTATTACACAGCCGTCTGTTGTGTAACCCGATATAAATAAAAGCGAATCACGTTTTTCAATGGACTCGGTAAAGGCGCGGTTGTTTGCATCGATAGCCGCCTTAACAGAATCGAGGCTGAAACCCGGCGTGATAGGTACAGGCGTTGTCTGGTGCTGGTTGCAGGCAGCAAGCATTGCAAAGCCTGCAGCCAGTAGCAATAATGTTTTCATATGCGTTTGATTTTTCCACAAGCTAGGGGATTAGAAGGCAAAAAGCAATAGGCGTGAGACGTCAATCGTGAGTCGTGAGACGTGAGTGTGAGGATCGTCAATCGTCAATCGTGAGGCGTGAGACGTGAGTGTGAGGTGAAATGTGAGAAGTGAGAAGTCAGGCGGACGTTGCAAGGGTCTGTAAAATGAACTGTGTCAAAGAATAATTCGGTTATAGTTTGAAAGAGGCGGTGTCGGCTCCATTGACAGAGCAAGGCGCCGCCTCTTTTTTACGGTGAACTGTCAGAGATCCGTTTTCATTCTGTCAGCAAATATAATTTTTAGTTGCGATGCGCATATGGCCCAGTTAGACAATGGCATACTCCACTTTTGTTGTATACGTTCAGTTGCCAGATAGATCAGTTTGAGCAATGCCATATCGCTTGTAAACACACCTTTATTCTTTGTGACTTTGCGGATTTGGCGATGGTAGCCTTCGATGGTATTAGTCGTATAGATCAGTTTACGGATACCGGCAGGATACTTAAAATAGGTGCTTAGCTTAGGCCAGTTATTTTCCCAGGAGCCGATGACCATAGGGTATTTCCTGCCCCATTTTTCTTTAAGAGAGTCCAGTTCCGTTAAAGCCTGGGCTTCATTATCAGCCCTGTATACAGGCTTTAGATCAGCCATAAATGCTTTCTGATCCTTGCTGGCTACATACTTGATGGAGTTCCTGATCTGGTGAACAACGCAGGTCTGTATTTCGGTATAAGGATAGATGGTGCGGATAGCTTCATCAAAGCCTTTGAGATTATCGATAGAAGCAATGAGTATGTCTTCCACACCCCGCTGCTTCAGATCAGTAATGACCCCAAGCCAAAAGTTAGCCCCCTCACTTTGCGATATATACATACCGAGTACATCTTTGCGGCCATCCTTATTGATGCCAAGGACATTATACACGCAGCGGGTTTGTGTACGGCCCTCTTCCTTCACTTTATAATACATCGCATCCAGCCATACAATGCAATACAGGCTTTCAAGCGGACGCTGCTGCCACTCTTTTACAAGGGGAATGACTTTATCCGTAATACTGCTGAGCGTGGTGGCAGATATTTCCGTGTCGTAGGTCTCTTTGATGTGGGCACTAATATCACGAAGGCTGGTGCCCAAGCCGTAAAGACCAATGATCTTGTCTTCCAGGCTGGCCGCCATGATCGTCTCACGCTTCTTGACTATCTCCGGCTCAAAACTGCCCAATCGGTCACGGGGAGTATTG
This sequence comes from Chitinophagaceae bacterium, assembly GCA_031424835.1. Classification (GTDB taxonomy): domain Bacteria; phylum Bacteroidota; class Bacteroidia; order Chitinophagales; family Chitinophagaceae; genus Sediminibacterium. The sequence continues at coordinate 305 of JANPIE010000091.1, read as the reverse complement.
ATCTCGATACTACCAGCAGAGGTCTTCAGCAACTTACTGCCTTTGCCGTTTTTGCGATTGCCTGACCGGCGCTCATCTTCATCCAGATGGCCTTCCAGTTCTCCTTCAAGCATAGAATTAATCAGATCCTCCAAGAGTGGGGCAAACGCACCCCCTTTGCTGAATAGCGATTTACCGGTCCGGAACTGCTCTTTGAGCTTCTGTTTCATTACCTCGTAATCGAGGCTTGTGGGATTTTTGTTTTCCATTTTTCTGTGTTTTAAAGTTAATTACTTAACTCTTGACACAGTTTATTTTACACTCTC
>JANPIE010000090.1:0-25378 GCA_031424835.1 Chitinophagaceae bacterium | reverse complement strand
GGAAGCGGCAGCCTGGCAACAACCAGTGGATTTGCATCAGTGGCCTATCACCAGATGCTTGGTTACAACAGCCTTATCAGCGGAGGCTTTAGCCTGGGCTTTACCAGCAAAAGGATTGATATCTCCAAACTGAATTTCGACAACCAGTGGAACGGTAAGTTTTTTGATGTAACCATTCCCGCCAATGAACCCTTCGCGTATAGCCAGACATCATACCTTGATCTGCAGATGGGACTGAACTATGCCTATTTCGCTTCAGAGAATGTTTACTTCAATGCAGGTGTAAGCATCATGCACATAAATCGCCCAAGGGAAAGTTTTTTTGACCCGCTGGTTTCAGATAACCGGGTAGCAAGACGATACACCGCTTTTGCCAACAGTAATATCAAGGTGCAGGATGTATGGATATTGAATCCCAACGTATACGTAAGCAAAATGGGCAACGCATGGGAGACGGTGGTGGGCTTTAATGCGAACAGGGATCTCAGTGGCGATGGTGCACAGCAACTGATACTGGGGCTGTATTACAGAAACAAAGATGCAATCATTCCCATGGCGGGTTTTGAAATCAATGACCTTCGTATCACCCTGAATTATGACGCAACCATTTCATCCCTCGGCGGACTCAACGGCACCCGCGGCGCATATGAATTATCCATTGTAAAAAGCGGCATATTTTCTTCCGGCGCCGGCCGATCCGTGAGGTGCCCAACGGTGAGATTTTAAGCGTGAGAATCGTGAGGGTTCATCGTGAGACGTCCGTCAATCGTGAGACGTCAGTCGTGAGACGTGAGTTAGTGGCTTAAAGGGCCTTTCATTCACGTTTCACGACTGACGCCTCACGATTAGTTCCAACCCCTTTTCGTGTCTTTGACTTTTCACTTACTGCTACAGGTGATAAACATCATCTCCATCGCTCCTGATCGTATAATCCTCGTCTTTAAAATACTTTCGGTATTTATCATTTACTTCTTTGGATTGTTTGGTGCCGTTGATGTATAGCTCCCTGTTTTTGATTTCCAGTGTAAATCCTTTCTTCTTATCGATCAGCCCGTCTTTTTCCAGGCCTTCGGTGAATTCTTTCAGTAGTGTCAATTCCTTTTTTGCAAGTTCCAGGCCTACACGTGCTTTGGAAAGGCCTTCATCAACTGATTTCTTTATTTTATCCATATCGATGTGCGACCTTATTTTTTCTGCATCGATGTGTTTTTTTGCGGCTTCAATTTCTTCCTTTACTTTTTTCATATCCACATTGCGGATCTTTGTTTCGGCTTCGCGAAGGGCTTTGTCTACCTCAACACGTGTTTTTTCCCAGTTTATTTCCTTTAGTGAAGCTTCCACTTCGCGGCCTATCTTTTCAAAGTCAATTTTCTTAAGTTCTTCCATCGCCTGCTTCATTTCTTTATCCATTTTGCCGAAGTCAATTTTGAAATTCCTGTCCATGTCGGCCATGGCTTTGTCCAGGTCTCTCATCGCCTCATCCAGGTCGCCGATTTTATAATCACGTTTGCCATGGTATTTTTTGCGTGGCGCCGTGGTGTCTTCGTCATCGTAATAGCCTGCATACTGGGCCTTTGTTTCCTGTGAGCCTTCAGGGCGCCATGCGCTGAAGATAATTACCGCGGCTACCAGGCCGGCCACCGCATACCATTTGGTGCTGATCGTTTTCATACTTGCTTGTTTGTTGTGTTGTTAAACGAATAATTTCGTAGTAAATATACGAGTCAATTCGTATTTACAAAGAACCGGTCATCATTTTTTATAGTTTTAACAAATTACTGCACCCTGATTGAAAAGGCTGAAAGCTCATGGCCTTTTTTTATCTTGCACACCATCAACCTGCTGATATGAAATACCTGCCCCTGGATCCCGCTATTTTTATCAATAACAGGAAGCGGTTTGTGAGCCGCCTTTTGCCCAACAGCATTGCAGTATTTGTCAGCAACGACGAATGGCCCGCTAACGGCGACGCGCTTCATCCTTTCAAGCAGAACAGCGATCTTTTCTGGTTAAGCGGTATAGTACAGGAAGATTCCATGGTGATATTATATCCCGGTAATCCCGACCCTAAATACCGTGAGGTTCTGGTACTGGTACGTCCCAATGAACTAAAAGAAAAATGGGATGGAAAAAGACTGCGTGCGGCCGAAGCCAGCCGGATTTCAGGGATACAAACCATAGTTTGGCTCGACTCACTGGACGCCCTCCTGCAGGGATGGATTCACCTGGCGGAACATATTTATTTAGACACGAATGAGAACGACCGTAAAGCATCGCATGTCCGTTCCCGGGAATACCGCTTTGTGGATGAAATGAAAGCCGCATACCCGTTGCATTCCTTTCAGCGTGCAGCAAGAATCCTGAAGGACCTCAGGTCTATAAAAACAAAAGAAGAAATTGCAGTAGTACAGCGGGCGATCGATATTACCAACAACACTTTCCGCAACCTGCTTCAGTTTATACGGCCCGGTGTGATGGAGTACGAGATAGAAGCCGAGATATTCAGGCATTTTTTAAGCCAGCGCGCCACCGGCCCCGCCTACGGCAGCATCATTGCCAGCGGCGATCATGCGCGTACACTTCATTATGTTGCCAATAATGCAGAATGCAAAGACGGGGAACTGATTCTTATGGACTTTGGCGCAGAGTATGGGGGTTATTGTGCGGATCTTACGCGTACCGTACCGGTCAATGGCAAGTTTGGCAGAAGACAGAAGACGGTTTACAATGCCTGCCTTCATCTGCACAATTTTGCAAAAAGTATTTTGCAGCCTGGTATCTCCATTGCGGCCTATACAGATAAAGTAGGAGAGGAAGCCACACAGCAATTTGTGAAGATCGGGCTGTTGCGTAAATCAGATGTTAAGAACGAAGACCGGGAGAACCGGGCATACCGTAAATACCTTTACCATGGCATTTCCCATCACCTGGGTATTGACGTTCATGACCTGGGTACCAGAACAGAGCCTGTGAAAGCCGGCATGCTGTTTACAATAGAGCCAGGTATTTATATAGAAGAAGAACAAATGGGTATCCGCATTGAGAACAATGTTTGGATAACGCGCAACGGTAACACGGACCTGATGAAGAATATCCCGGTTACCGTTGAGGATATTGAAGCGCTGATGAAGCGGAAATAATCAACAGTCCATGGTTCATAGTCCATGGGTATATTTGCAAATGCCATGGAAAATACGCCATTGGCCATCGAATACCTTATGAAACAAATCCCCAATCTCTTCACCCTGCTCAACCTTTTCTTCGGCTGCCTTGCCATTGTGTGTATCATGCAGCCGGGTGTTACGTTTACCGTGGATGCGAACGGGGAAAACCTGGTGGCCATACCGGAGCGTATCACCTGGGCCAGTTTATTCATCGCGCTAGCTGCCGTGATCGATTTTCTGGATGGATTTATGGCGAGGTTGCTCAAAGTGCCCTCGGACCTTGGCAAGCAACTGGATTCATTGGCCGATGCGGTAAGTTTTGGCGTGGCTCCCGGCCTGATTGCTTACCAGTTTCTCCGCTTAAGTTTTTCCCAGGAAACAGACGGGCTCGATACCAGCATTGCCTGGTTATTGCCCGCCTTTATACTCCCCTGCGCAGGTGCCTATCGCCTGGCCCGGTTTAATATCGATCCGTCGCAGGGTTACAATTTCAAAGGCGTACCAATCCCTGCTGCCGGCATCCTGTTTGCCTCATTTCCACTTGTTTACTGGTATACCAATAATGAGCGCATCATCCAGTTGCTGCTTAACAAATGGTTCTGGTATGCCGCGGTGCTGATCGTGAGTTACCTAATGGTTTCCCGTCTGCCCATGCTCGCGTTGAAGTTTTCACAGTTTACCGTAAAAAAAGCCACCCCTTTTCTTGTACTTGCATTGGTAACACTGGTGGGTGCATTAAGTTTTGGCTGGCTGGCGGTGCCGATCAGTTTTATTGCCTACGTAATTTTATCTTTGTCGTTTAAACAAACTGCACCATGACCTATAATGTTCAGATCAAAATAATGCCCCTGAAAGACCTGCTGGATCCCCAGGGAAAAGCGGTACTCGGCGGATTGATAAACCTGGGTTTAACCACTGTGTCAGATGTACGGGTAGGAAAACACATCACCCTCCAGCTGGAAGCAGCCAGCGAGGACGAAGCCAGACAACTGGCCGAGGATGCCAGTAAAAAACTTCTCGCCAACCCGGTGATGGAGTTCTACGAAATTGAAATGATCAATTAACGCAGTTTAGAGTTATGAACTATGAGTTATGAGTCGCGAAAATCATAAATGGTTAGCCCGGTTCTAAACTTACCACAACTCATAACTCATAACTCTTAACTCTCAACTCTTGCTCTACCTCGTTCCCACACCACTAGGCAACCTGAAAGACATTACCCTGCGATCGCTGGAGGTACTGCAGCAGGTGGATGTGATACTTTGCGAGGACACACGAACTTCATCCAAACTCCTTAATCATTACCAGATACAAAAGCCTGTATCACCCTATCACCAGCACAACGAGCATAAGATCGTAACGCATATCGTGGAACAGTTGCGGGCGGGCAAATCAATGGCATTGATCACCGATGCGGGTACGCCGGGTATTTCGGATCCTGCTTTTCTTTTGGTAAGGGAATGTATCCGGCAAAACGTAAAAGTGGAATGCCTTCCCGGCGCTGCGGCTTTTGTACCCGCCCTCGTGAACAGCGGGCTACCCACCAACCGGTTTGTTTTCGAAGGCTTTCTTCCCCTGAAAAAAGGGCGGCAAACCCTGCTCCGGCAACTCGCAACCGAGCAACGTACGATGATCTTTTATGAAAGTCCCATGCGACTGGTAAAAACACTGGAAACACTGAAAGAGTACTTCGGTCCCCGGCGCCAGGCAGCCGTTAGCCGGGAACTAACCAAGCTCTTTGAAGAAAATGTAAGGGGCAGTTTGGAAGAACTGTGTATCCATTTCAACAAAAAGCCGGTAAAGGGCGAGATAGTGATAGTGGTTGCAGGTGTAGAATAACTGGCACGTAGCTTGTTTTAACATAACTGTAAAACAAGTGAAATGAAAAGCTTAGCGGTGTTGTTTATGAGTAGCGTTTTCTGGATGGGCAGCGTTTCGGCCCAGGCGCTAAATGTTCCGGAAGGGGTGCTCACAGCCTGCAAAGCCAAATATCCCCTCGTTAAGAGTTTCAGCTGGTACAAAGACAAAGATGTATACGCCGCCCGTTTCTATGAGAAAGGGGAACCACGTACCGCACGGTTTAACGGTAAAGGCGAATGGCTGGATGAAACCAAAAAACTCAGTTTTGGCGAACTGCGTAACAATGTGCGCAACGCATTCAGCCAAAGCAAATTCTCAACCTGGCAGGCCCAGGAGGTAAATGAAATACTGGAAAAAAACAAAGAGGTACAATACCGTATCCGGGTTAAGAACGGAGAGGACCAGTCGCTACGCTATATTTATTTTGATGCGAAAGGACAAATGAAGAAAGAAGTACTCACCATGTAGTTTTTAAATACGATCAACCCGTAATGCCGGTGGTGCTTTTGCACAAACCGGCATTACTTTTTTACAGACCGGTGCAGGCAAGTTCATTGGTCATTTAAATGGGTCTCATGGTCAGAATTCATTAAATTTGATGTTCTAAAAAAAGCCTGTATTATCATGCGCAAACAACCCCCTCTCTTTTTTTTAATTGCCTGTTCCCTGTTCCAGTTTACCATGGTTGCTGCGCAACCCGATCGTTGGCAGCAGCGCATAAGGTATGCCATCAATGTAGACATGGACGTAAATACCCATCGGTTACGGGGTACTGAAAAACTGGAGTATACAAATAATTCACCCGATACCTTAACCCGCGTATTTTTTCATTTGTACTGGAACGCATTCCAGCCCAACAGCAGCATGGATGTTAGAAGCCGGGAATTGGGTAAAACAAGAATTTCCGAGCCGCGGGGAGCGAATGATGGCCTCGATTGGGATGCGCGTGTAAAGGACCGCATTGGCAGACTGACGCCTGAAGAAATAGGTTACCAGCGTGTTACCAGTATCCGCATCAACAATGTTCCCCAGACACTGAAAGAACACGAGACAATACTGGAAGTTGTGCTGTCCAAACCCATTCTCCCAAAATCAAAAGTGACGATGGATGTTGCGTTTGAAGCACAGGTGCCATTGCAGGTGCGAAGGAGCGGCAGGGATAATAAAGAAGGTATCCGGTACAGTATGAGTCAGTGGTATCCTAAAATGGTGGAATATGATTACCAGGGATGGAACGCTAACCCATATATAGCCAGGGAATTTTATGGAGTTTGGGGAGATTTTGATGTGAACATCACTATCGATAAAAATTACTTTGTAACGGCAGGCGGCGATCTGCTTAATGCAAATGAGATCGGAATGGGATACCAGTCAGCCGGCATTACACCCAAAGCCTCTTCCTCGGCCACCAAAACATGGAAATGGCAGGCAAATAATGTACACGATTTTATGTGGGCGGCCGATCCCAACTATAAAATGATCACCAGAACAACCAGCAACGGTCCATTGATCAGAGTGGTTTATAAAGCGGTGGATTCATTGGAAAACAGGTGGCAGAAACTTGCGGATACCGCGGCCTTGTCGTACCCCATCATGGCCAAAACATTTGGTGCGTATCCCTATAGAACCTATACATTTATACAGGGCGGTGATGGCGGAATGGAATATCCGATGGCAACCCTTCTCAAAAGTGCAAGTGTTGGAACAGCCATACATGAATGGATGCATAGCTGGTACCAGATGCTGATGGGTACTAACGAATCTCTGTATGCCTGGATGGATGAGGGCTTTACCGATTATTCTGCTACGCGCGTAATGGCTACTTTGCGTAACAACAACCCCAATTTCTGGTACAATGATGCTTACCGCGGTTATGTTAATCTTGCCAAAAGTGGGCTGGAAGAACCTGCCAGTACCCATGCGGACCATTTCAATACCAACTACGCGTATGGCAATGCTGCTTACAGTAAGGGCGCTGTGTTTATCTCGCAACTCGGATACATTGTAAGCGATAGCATACGGGATAAGATTTTACTTGCCTATTATCATCAATGGCGATTCAAACATCCCAACCCGAATGACTTTATACGGGTAGCGGAAAAAGAAAGTGGTATGGAACTCGACTGGTACAAAGAGTACTGGATCAACAGCACCAAAACAATTGATTTTGCCGTAGGCGATATCAGCGCCCGCGATGGCAAAACATGGATCACGGTTAAAAGGTTGGGTAAGATACCCATGCCTTTGGATGTGCTTGTTACTTTTAAAGATGGCACCCAGGAAATGCATTATATACCGATGAACCTGATGTACGGAGAAAAACCCGCAGAAGGCAAAATACCCCGGACAGTGCATCCTGAATGGAAGTGGACACATCCGGAATATGCATTTGGTACAACCAGGGAAATAAAAGAAATCCGTTCTATAGAGATTGATCCCAGCCTGCGGCTGGCGGATATAAACCGGGTGAATAATCGGTTAGCCATACCTGACTAGGCTTCTTTACCACCCCGGCTTTGCTTCGCTCGCCACCCCTATCTACAGGCAGGGAGGGGGTGCTTGTTGCTTACCCCTCTTTGCGCAGCAGAGAGGGGTGGTGAGCGAAGCGATGCCGGGGTGAGTCTTATTTCGCTACATGCAATACAAACTTTTCCTGGAAATACGCCTCCGGAAATAGCTTATCCACCGGCATCATTTTAGGCCTTAGCCCGCTTTCAAATATCTCCTGCGCAAGGTCGCCACCTTTTAAACAGATCAATCCATGAGGCGGGTTGGAAGTATGGTCCTTTTTGATTAGTGGAGAGGCCCATTGCCAGAGATCTTTTAAGGGGGCCACTGCCCGGGACACAGCATAATCAAATTTCCGGTTTTTGATATCTTCTGCGCGCGTATGCTGTGTGGTGATATTGGTAATACCCGCGCCTTCGCAAACTGCGTCAACCACTTTTAATTTTTTGGCGATGCTATCTACCAGGTGAAACTTTACTTTGGGAAAAAATATGGCCAGTGGCACACCGGGAAAGCCGCCCCCAGATCCGATATCTATCACAGTTGTGCCGGGCTGGAATTCCGCGATGGCGGCAATGCTGAGTGAATGTAATACATGGTGCAGGTAAATGCTGTCGATATCCTTTCTTGATATCACATTGATCATTGCGTTCCATTCTTTATACAATCCTTCCAGTGCGGCAAACTGCTGCAGTTGGTGATCCGAAAAATCATCAAAATATTTCCGGATCAGTTCCAGTTTTTGCGGGGCGCTTTCCATATAGCAGGGAGTGTGAAAATGTAATAAAAGAACATCCAGATATCAAATAACCAGAACCAGGCCCAGAGATCTTCTTCATTCAGTTTCTTCATGCCTTTGTAATAAATGATCGCCTGTACGATTACCCGTAAACCAAATACCGCCAATGGTATCCACCAGTTAAACAGGATGATGGAGGCCGCCAGCAATGGGTAAACAAGAAAAAGCGACAGGGAATAAAGTCCAAGCAAAAATTTGTGCACGGGCTTATAATATTTGCTGGTGGTATAATGCCGGTATTTCTGCCGCATCCATTCGCCCCAGCTTTTCTTAGGCTCACTCAGCGTATGTGCCTCATGACCGATAACAATTGCGGTGTTGGCGCCATTGGCCACTTTGTTGATGAACAGGTCATCATCCCCACTGGGTATATGATTGATCGCGGAAAACCCTTTGTTGCGAAGAAACACTTCTTTTTTATAACTCAGGTTTCGTCCAACACCCATATAAGGTTTTCCAGCCAGCGCATAAGACAGGTATTGGATAGCCGTATGGAAGGTCTCGAAGCGTATGAGCTTATTTAGTAAGCCGGGTTTTTTATGGTAGGCGCCATATCCCAGTACCACTTCCGTATGCTCATCATATGCGTTTTGCATTTTTTGCATCCAGAATTCAGAGGCGGGTACACAATCCGCATCGGTCAGTAAAACAATCTCGTATTTCGCGCTTTTAATTCCCATTGATAAAGGAAATTTTTTCCCGCTGATCATTTTTGCCTCCTGCGTAAGTTGCAGGTGATTGATATTCTTAAACGATTTCTGGAATTCTTCTATCACGTATTTTCCATCGTCAGTGGAGTTGTCGTTTACCAGTACAACCTCATGCGTGCTCCTGTAATGCTGTACCAGCACACCAGGCAGGTTCATGGCAAGGTTATCTGCTTCATTGCGGGCGCAGATCACTACTGAAATCGGGTGTTCATTGTTAAGTTCCCTTTCCTTTTCCTGGTAAAATGCGAGCCGGCTAAAAAAATACAGGTAATAAAATAACTGTACAGCGATCACCAGGCAGAAAGCATAAAAAACGATATCCGGTAGGATGGGTGGTATGATCATGGGGGCAAAAATAGGCTTTGAGATTTGAACTTGATATAAGGTGTTGGTATGTGGAAAAGAATAGTCAACGGTTGTGAGGCATGGATTCATAGCCGTTCGTCATTGCCCGGAACCTCTGCAATAGACCTACTGCCATGCACTATGGACTCCATGATTTACTTTTGCAGGATGGCTGCATTGACATTTCAACTGGAAGCAACCGCCGCAGGATCAAAGGCGAGGGCTGGCAAAATGATCACGGATCATGGAGAGATAAGCACACCCATTTTTATGCCCGTGGGCACGGTGGGCAGTGTAAAGGCAGTTAACCAGCAGCAATTAAAACGGGATGTAAACGCGCAGATCATTTTAGGCAATACCTATCATCTGTACCTGCGTCCGGGTACGGAAGTACTGGAAGGTGCCGGCGGGCTGCATAAGTTCAACGGATGGGACAGGCCCATTCTCACTGACAGTGGCGGTTACCAGGTGTTCTCACTCGCGGCAAATAGAAAGATCAAAGAAGAGGGTGTAATGTTCCAGTCGCATATTGACGGAAGCCGTCATCTTTTTACCCCCGAATCGGTTATGGATATCCAGCGCAGCATTGGTGCCGATATCATTATGGCGTTTGATGAATGCCCGCCCTATCCCAGCGACTATAGCTATGCCAAAACCAGCATGGAACTCACGCACCGCTGGCTTGACCGCTGTTTCAAACGCCTGGATGAAACACCTGATAAATACGGTTACACGCAGAATCTGTTCCCTATTGTTCAGGGAAGTACCTATGAAGATCTTCGGAAAGCTTCGTGTGAATACATTGCATCCAAAGGCGCCGCTGGAAACGCCATTGGAGGTTTGAGCGTTGGCGAGCCCGAGGATATGATGTATGCTTTTACTGAAAGCTGCTGCGATATACTGCCCACCGATAAACCGCGTTACCTGATGGGAGTGGGCACACCCTGGAATATCCTGGAATGTATAGGATTGGGTATTGATATGTTCGACTGTGTGATGCCCACCCGAAACGGGCGGAACGGCATGCTGTTTACTACACAGGGTGTGATCAATATCCGCAATAAAAAATGGGCAACTGATTATTCACCCATCGACCCGGCATTGCCCTGCGAGATGAGTCAGTACTATAGCAAAGCCTATCTCCGCCACCTGTTCGTAGCAGAAGAATTACTCGCCCTGCAGCTCGCCAGCATCCAGAACCTCGCTTTTTATTTATGGCTGGTAGGAGAGGCGAGGAGGCATATCATTGCCGGCGATTTTGCTTCATGGAAGAAAGAGATGATTGAGGTGGTAAGGAAACGGCTGTAGGAATATTGAATATCGAACAGGGAATATCGAATAACGAATGGCAGTTTTTTCTGTGAAACGCTGCGCATTCTGGGTATCCGTGGTGAAACATTTGATCTCATAAAAAATTCATCATTCACTATTCCCTGTTCGGTATTCGATATAGGATTAGATAGAATGCACGCAAAGCCGCACCCAGATTAGCATGTAGATCACTCTGCGTAACTCCGTGCGCTCCGCGGCTCTGTGGTGCAGCCTTCGCTTTACTATTGGTGCGAAGGGTGCACCACAGAGCCACAGAATACACAGAGCTACACGGGGGCATTAAGACATTTGGGGCAGCCAATAATGGTTCTGAGCGGGTATGCAAAAAATCGGTAGCGGGTATTGCAGATGTAATTGAGACTATCTACCTAAACCTTTATTCAATATTCATTTTAACCTTTCCGTACTTGCCGTTCTTATCTTAGCAGCTATCTTTGTCTCTCTTCATGAAGAAAATCGACTGGTACATACTAAAAAAATTCCTTACCACTTTCTTCTTTGCCATATTCCTTTTTGCGGTTATTGCGGTGGTGGTGGATGTGAGTGAAAAGACGGATGATTTTGTGCGTACGGGCTTGGGTGTGAAGAAGATCATCACCGATTATTATTTCGGGTTTATCCCGCATATCATTGCCCTGCTGCTCCCGTTATTTGTGTTCATTTCTGTGATCTTTTTTACCTCCAAGATGGCGGGCCGCAGTGAGATCATCGCCATTCTGGCCAGCGGCACTTCCTATAGCCGTTGGCTGCGCCCCTACTGGATAGGCGGGGTCATACTAGCTATCATGCTTTGGTTTGCCAACCAGTATGTGGTGCCCCGTGCCAATACGCTGCGCGGAAATTTCGAAGCCAAATACATTGATGCCAACTCCAGCTACACACGTTTGCTCGCCACCAGTACCAATATATACCTGCGCGTGGATTCCTTTACCTATGCAGGTATCTATGCTTACGATACGCTCACCAAAAGAGGTGGGCCCGTATTTCTTTACCGGCTCGGCAATGACAAAGTGGTGGAAAATACAAGGGCAGATGTAATCTCCTGGGACACCGCCGTTAAAAAATGGAAACTCGAATCGGTCATCCAGCGAACGGTGGACCCTCTCGGGGAGAAAGTGACGATGGAGATGACAAAGATGATGAACTTCAACTTTACTCCTTACGACCTGAGCAGGGATAAGTACACCAAGGATAAGCTTACCTCTCCCGAGCTCGACAGGTTTATAGCGCTGGAAGAACTAAGGGGTTCGGAAGGGTTGAATGATTTGAAAGTTGAGCGATACCGCCGTGAGGCAACCTGTATTACTGTTATCATGCTTACCATGATCGGGGCAATAGTGGCGGGGAGAAAGGTCAGGGGTGGCAGTGGCGCACACCTGGCCGTGGGTTTTGTGACGGCAGCTTTGTTCATAATTACCGACCGGTTTTCAACCATCTTCGCCACCAAGGGTGATCTTCCCCCGGTGATAGCCGCATGGATACCCAATACCATTTTCCTGGTTGTGCTCATCTACCTCTATCGCAAAGCACCAAAATGATCCGGTAAATAGCCTGTGTTGAATGGTTAGTATCTGTACCCGCCATCCCCTTCAACATCGCCCTTTCACAACTGCCGTTTACCCCTAATTGTTTTGCTCCAGACAGCAACTTGCGTTACCTTTATCCCCTAAAATCAGGCATGGTGCCTGGGCATTTTTCAGGTAAGTAATTAACCGGGTTTACTATAAAAAAACAGCTATGGGAATCGTTAAAGACAGGTTCAAAGCAAAAGCAGATATCGCGGGGGCAGAGATCAGGGATCTGCTGAAACAGCATGGTACCAAAAAGATTGGTGAAGTAACCCTTGGCCAGGTTTACCAGGGTATGCGGGGCATTACAGGCCTGGTTACCGAAACCAGTTTGCTGGATGCTCAGGAGGGTATACGCTTTCGCGGGTACTCCATTCCCGAATTGCAGGCGAAACTGCCCAAAGCACCCGGTGGGGGGGAGCCCTTACCGGAGGGCCTGTTTTTCCTGATGCTATTGGGAGAACTGCCAACGGAAGACGATGTGAACCACATCACCAGTGTATGGCAACGCCGCAGCCATGTGCCCAATTATGTATTCGCAACCATTGATGCCCTGCCTCTAAGCGCGCACCCGATGACCATGTTTGTAACAGGCGTCATGGCCCTGCAGACCGAGAGTAATTTTGCTAAAGCCTATGCCGGCGGTATCAATAAAAAAGATTACTGGGATCCCATCTATGATGATGCGATGGACCTTATCGCCCGTCTCCCCAGGATAGCTGCCTATATCTACCGCAGAAAATACAAGTTTAGTGAACATATCCAGCCCAATGGCCTGCTCGACTGGGCAGGTAACCTTGCGCACATGATGGGTTATGACGATGAAAGTTTTAAAGAACTCATGCGATTATACATGACCATCCATGCTGATCACGAAGGCGGCAATGTGTCTGCACATACCACACACCTTGTGGGTTCAGCCTTAAGTGATCCTTTCCTGAGTTATGCCGCCGGAATGAATGGCCTTGCCGGCCCGCTGCACGGACTAGCCAACCAGGAAGTGATTAAATGGATATTCGAAATGCAGGAGCAACTTGGTACAGACGAGCCCAGTAAAGAACAGATTGCAGACTACGTACAGAAAACCCTAGCAGCAGGTAAAGTAGTTCCGGGCTACGGGCATGCAGTGTTACGCAAAACGGACCCGCGCTTCACCGCACAGATGGAATTTGGCAAGAAGCATATGCCGGATGATAAACTGGTAAATACCGTTTGGAAAGTTTATGAAACCGTTCCGCCGATCCTCGAATCACTGGGCAAGGTTAAAAACCCATGGCCGAATGTGGATGCCCATAGCGGAGCGCTGCTGGTACACTTTGGCTTAAAAGAATACGAATTCTATACCGTACTCTTCGCAGTCAGCCGCGCCCTTGGGGTTCTTGCCAGTCTTTGTTGGGACAGGGCACTTGCCTTCCCTCTTGAAAGACCCAAATCCGTTACCACCGAAGCAGTTAAGCTTTGGCTGGATGGAAAGGAAGAGATTTGGGAGTAGCCCTCTTACAAACGATCCGGAGCGAAGAGAAGCGCTGCGAAAACTTTGCTACATTGGTGCAAAGCCGTTGATCAGGGGTAAAAAAATGTAGATTTTTTTTGAAAATTTACCTGGCGCAGTTTACACCGGATGCACTGTTTATGCAGCGTTTTTTTATCTTAAGGGAAATTTTATTCCATGGCAAAAACAACCGCTTCCCAAAAGAAAGGCCCCATTGCGGCTGCTAAAAAATCAGCCGCTAAAACATCCGGGCCCGCAGCAAAAAATTCCACGAAAGCTGGCGGGAAAAAATCACTCTCCATAAAATACACAGACAAATCGCCGGGCCAGTCGAAAGAACTGGTGGTTATTTTTGATGCGATAAAAAAAATGCTGCTACCCTATGTAAAAGGCGATATGAAACTACATGGGGGCACCGGCGGGCAGGTATCGCTTATTAATCACAGACCTGTTGAAATAGCTGGCCGCAAAAAACCGGAAATGTGGTTTGCCGGTGCGCTTATTCAAAAAGGGTATGTGGGTTTTTATTTTATGCCTGCCTATACCGATGAGCACCTTACCGATTTCATTAAACCTGAATTACTCAAATGCCTAAAAGGTAAATCCTGTTTCTATATTCGAAAAGATGATAAGCAGTTGTATGCACAGATAAAAGAGTCGCTAAAACTGGGCTACGCATCATTTAAGAAGCGGGGATGGGTTGGTTAGGAAATGAACAAACTGCCCGCCGATTTATTTTTTCTTTCTGAAACTGCAAAAAATAAAATTCTGTACCGTTTGAAAAGGTGTGCGGTGTATTTGCTCCACACATTTGATTCTTTTAAAGCGTTTTTCAAAACGTGAAGACATAGACGATTCAGCGTACTGCCTGATTTCGAGACCACTGCATGTTTTAGGGCCCTTTTCTGAAAACGTACCAAGCACCAGGAACCCCTCCGCTGCAATAGCAGTTTCCGCAAGTGTAACATAGCCGTTGATCTTTTCTTCTGTAGTGAGAAAATGAAATGCGGCCCTGTCATGCCATAAGTGGAAACTAACCGTAGGTTGAAACTCGGTAACATCAGACACTACCCAATGTACACCTGCGCCTTTTTCTCCCAGTCTTTTTTTAGCCCGCTCAATAGCAGTGGTGGATATATCCAGCACCCAGATATTTCGATAGCCTTTCTCCAGTAACGCATCAACGAAATAACTGTCGCCTCCGCCAATGTCTATAATGTTTGCAGATAAGGGCAAATTAAACAGCTCCAGGAATTCCATCGATGTTTGGGGATACTCCTGGAACCAGCTTACTTCATTTTCAGCTTTGATCCGATAAATGGATTCCCAATGTTTTTCAGCAGTTTCCATGGGTGTTTATCTTCAATGGTTACTTAATGAAATCTTTGACAGCCTCTCCCAGGTCAAAAACTTTTGCAGAGGGGTGAAAGGCAGATTGTAACAAAGAGCTGCCCGCAGCGCTACGGTAACCGCTGGCGCAATGAACCACGATGGGTTTATCCCGGGGTATTTCGGATAACCTGTCGCGTAGCTCGCCCAACGGGATTTGCATAGCAGAGGAAAATATTTTTTGTTTTGCTGCTTCGCCGGTATTGCGTACATCCACGATGGTATAAGCGCCAGGCTGTTTTCTGAAGTTTGCCAGGTCCAGCGGTTCCTGTTCCATCTCATCATAAGCCATAACAAAAGCTTCTTTGATCTGCCCTTCATAACCGATCGCTGCGGCCCTTTTAATCATCTCCAAAAGATCCGCTTCCGTACCGGCAGTGAAGTAAACGGGTTCTGCAGGTTTAATGATACTGCCCAGCCATGTTTCAAATTTGTTTTCCAGCATAAGATTGATGGAGTGTAAAAGATGTCCCTTTTTATAAGACACGGCATCCCTGCTATCAATAATCCAGGTATTCTCATCCAGCCTGCCCGCACTCTTTAAGTCTGCAACCGAACTGCCTATTGCAACCATGCTCACACTTTCCCTAAAGCCCGGCACACCCGCCTTATTAAGTTTCACATCATAAGGAAAGTAAGCGGGTATAAAGGGCTGTTCACGCAACAGATCCTGCACAAATGCTTCTTCCGTTTGCGGCTGTAATGACCAGTTTTGCTGCTTTTCTTTTCCTATCGTGCTTTCACTTTCCTTGCCCAGTGATTTACCGCAAAGTGTACCCGCTCCATGAGCAGGGTATACGATCACATCATCGGGTAAAACCGCCAGCTTTTTGCGAAGCGTATGATACATCTGTCCTGCCAGCCTGGTGGCCATCATTTTCGCATCCTGGTCGCCTGCGCGTAAATCCGGTCTTCCGCAATCACCAATAAAAAGTGTGTCGCCTGTAAAAACGGCTTTCTGTTTTCCCTCATGTTCCAATACCACGCAGATACTATCAGGCGAATGCCCCGGCGTATTCAGGCAATGCAACTTTATTTCGCCCAGTTGAATGGCCTGGCCCTCGTCAAATGATTCATGCGGATAGGTGGCTTCTGCTAATTTGCTGGCATAAATAGTGGCTCCCTGTGTTTCATGTAATTCAAGGTGCGAACTGGTAAAATCTGCATGCGGATGGGTTTCAATTACACCCGCAATGACGGCATTGTTTTTTTTCGCATAATCCAAATATGCCGAGGGGTCGCGCGAAGGATCCACTAAAATGATCCTGTTCTCAGATTCACTCAAAATGGCGTAACTGTAATGTGACAGGTTCTTATCTTCAAATTGTTTTATCTGCATATAATTATTTGTACAAATGTCCTGTTGTTTGAGCAGATCAATGGTGACAGTTATCACAAACGGGTAAAAGTCTTGCTGCTTCTTTTTCTTTCTAGTGCGGTAATCTTTCCTTCATGGATCCATACACCCAGGTACCCGCAACTGCGCTTAGTAAAACAATCACCACCACCCATGCGCCCGTACCTATCTGTGCAAACATCGGGCCGGGGCAGGCCCCTGTCATGGCCCATCCAAACCCAAACAATAGGCCCCCATATACCTGCCCCTTGTGGAACTTTTTTGGACTTACCCGAATGGATTCTCCGCTAATCGTTTTGATATGGAAACGCTTTATCAACTGCAGCGAAATAATACCGGTTACTATTGCCGATCCAATCACACCAAACATGTGGAAACGCTGCAGGCGAAACATTTCCTGTATCCTGACCCATGAGATCACCTCGGATTTCACCAGGATAATGCCAAACAGCATACCAAACAGGAGATACTTGACATAAGTAATAAGGGATCTTGGTGCTGTAGTATCAGGGGTCCCTGGCTCATCAAGCGACGCCACTTCAAAATCAGTATTGGTATATGTTGCCGTAGAATTTTTCATGTTCAAAGCTTTAATATAAATGGAAGAATCAGGTTGGCCATCAGAAAGCCGCCCGCCATAAAAGAAATGGTGGCCAGTAACGATGGCAACTGAAGATTAGATAGACCCATAATGGCATGCCCCGAAGTACATCCGCCCGCGTACCGGGTGCCAAAGCCTACCAAAAAGCCTCCGCCCACCATCAGCACCAGCCCCCTTGCCGTTAACAGCGCCGGGAAATTAAACAGCTCAGTGGGTACCAGGGAATGATAGTCTGTAATTCCATAGGCCGACAATTCTGCCGCAAGCTCGGGGTGCACCGCAACGGGTACTTCGTTGAAAAGTAGCGAAGCAGAGATCACACCGCCCGCAATGATACCCGTTACAAATACCAGGTTCCACAGTTCTTTTTTCCATTCATAATGGAAGAAGGGAACTTTGCCCGGCATACATGCCGCGCATACATGCCGCAGCGAGGAGGAAATCCCGAATGTTTTGTTTCCGGCGATCAGTAATACCGGCACCATTAAGCCGATCAATGGGCCCGACACATACCAGGGCCAGGGTTGTTTGATAAATTCCAGCATAGTCTTATTATTTAGGGGATTCTGTTTGTTTGTCGGTTTCTTTTCTTTTAAACATACCAAACACCAATGCGCCCAGCAACGCAAAGTACAGGGTGCTGCGTAACGGGTGAGAGGTTATGGCGCAGGATCCATCACGGCAGCCAATAAAGTGATAATAACTATAGCCGGCAATGGCACCTGTAACAGCACCTGCCAGGTATAGCCAATGGCGGCTAATCAATTTTTGCAAATACATTTTCATATGATTAATATTGGAAAAACAATTCCCTGATCAAAACTGTGATGCCCATCACCAGTACAAACCAGCCAAATATTTTTTTCAGTTTTTGACCATTTACTTTTTTATTGATCATTCCGCCAATCAATATACCTGTTACGGCAATAGCGGTTATTCGGAACAGAAAAATCCAGTCAATGTTAAAATTTTCGAGGTCACCATAAAAACCAATCAGTGAATTTAAAGCAATAATGAGCAGGGACGTTCCAACCGCTTTTTTCATGGGCATTTTAACCAGAAGTACCAATACCGGTATCAGCAGAAATCCTCCGCCTGCCCCCAGGAAACCTGTTGCCAATCCTGCTGCTATTGCAAAACTCACCAGTTTGAAAACAGGAATCCGCGAGCGTTGCTCACGGGTTTCTTCTGCGGCATGTGATTCGTTCTGTATCATGGCAACAGCAGCCATTACCATAAGTACGGCAAACAGAACCATGGTGAGTACCGAATGCGTAATGGGAAAACGGCCCACATGGAATAGGTGCTCCGGCACCAGCGGAAGTACCCATTTCCTGGTAACAAAAACGGTGGTTATGGATGCCAGGCCGAATACAAAAGCTATATCAAAACGAACAAGCCGGTTTGCTATACCATTAACTGCGCCAACCAGGCTTGTGGCGCCAACCACAAACAATGAATAAGATGTGGCAGAAAGCGGACTGATCCCAAAAAGGTATACCAGTACCGGAACGGTAAGTATCGATCCGCCACCACCCATCATACCCAGTGAAATACCAATAAAGAGGGACGCCAAATAACCGGTTGTTTGCATAAGAGCCTGCAATTTGCAACTATTCATTTGCCGGGTATGTGATATTTATCACATGGGCTGCTTATCAAGCCCGGTCAGTTCAATACTATGCCGGTTTACCCTGATCAGGCCTTTCTCCGCTAATTTTTTAAGAAGCCTGGTGATGACTTCCCGGGAGGTATTAAGTTCCGTCGCTATCTGCGCATGCGTAACGGCAATGTTTGCTGAGCCTGAAATCTGCTGCTGGCGGTTAAGGTACAAGACAAGTCGCTCGTCCATCTTACGGAAAGCAACAGCATCCAGCGTGTTTAAAAGTTCTTCAAAACGGTTACGGTAAGTTGATAAAACGAATTGATACCAGGAGGGATATCGCTTCATCCAGGTATCGATAAACTGTATGGGAATGGCCAGTACACTACTTTCTTTTACAGCTTCGGCCCTGATGGCGCTGGTTTGTTGCTGCGCGGCGCAGATGATGGATAATGCACAGGCGTGGCCGGGTTCGAGGTAATACATGAAGATTTCATGCCCCTCATCGTCTTCCCTGAAAACCTTGATAAGCCCTTCTATGAGCAGTAAAGTGGACCTGATGTTCTGTCCCGGCCGCATCAATTCAGCACCCTCCGGGTATGTTTTAACCAGGCCCTCTGCAATGATCTCTTCAATCAGCCCTGTTTCAAAACCGGGATAAATGGATTTGATCGTTTCTTTTGTTATTGCGTCTATGCTCATGCGGTAAAGGTAGGCAGCCTGTTGTATAGTTGCTCCAAAGGGCAGGGCTGCATACAGGGTGTCGATATCCAAAAGAACGGCTCTACACGCCCTTATTTGCTTACATTGCCTGTATCAGCCGCCTACCGGCCGTCTTTAGTGGCATCAACTTTACAATAAGCATATATATCAAACAACTATGAAAACATTTTACCAGCTTGGCAGGGACGAGGTGATCTCACAACTTACAACCCATGCACACGGATTGCCCGGTGCATCCATTGCTGGTTTACAAAAAATACATGGTGAAAATGCCCTGCAGGAAGCAAAACCCAAAAGCTGGTTTTCCATTCTCGCCGCACAGTTTGCGGATGTAATGATTTTGATACTGATTATTGCGGCGGTTATCTCTTTCATAGTTGGTGAGCATACCGACGCATTTGTCATACTCGCCATTATTATTGCCAATGCCTGGATGGGCTTTTCACAGGAAAGCAATGCAGAAGAATCGATCAGGATGCTGAAAAAAATGTCGGCTCAGTACGCGGTGGTGATGCGTGACAACAACCCCGTAAAAATTGAAGCCACTCAATTGGTTCCCGGTGATCTCATTCTGATCGAAGCCGGTGATATTGTGCCCGCAGATGCAAGACTGGTAGAAGTGAGTTCGCTCAAAACCGAGGAAGCGTCATTAACCGGTGAGAGCCATTCGGTTGAGAAAATCACAGAACCCATACAGGGTGACAACCTGGTGCCCGGTGACCAGCTTAACATGATCTTCAAAGGTACCATTGTAAGCAACGGTTCGGGTAAGGCATTCGTTACAGGTACAGGTATGCAAACGGAAATCGGCAAGATTGCCGGGATGATGGATATCGGGCCACAAACAACGCCGCTGCAAAAACGTTTATCGGTTTTCAGCAAACAACTGGCCGTGATCGTGGTGATCATTTGTGCCATTGTGTTTGGTATGGGCATGTTACGCGGTGAACCGGCACTCCAGTTGTTCCTGGTGGCGCTTTCGCTGGCCGTGGCCGCACTGCCCGAGGCACTGCCTGCAGTCATTACCATTGCACTCGCACGTGGCGCGCGCAGGATGGTAGAACAGAAGGCCCTTATCAGGAAATTACCCGCAGTGGAAACCCTGGGTTCCGTAACTTATATCTGCACCGATAAAACAGGGACACTCACGCTGAATGTAATGTCGGTGGAAAAAAAATTGGCGGTAGAAGGAAAGGAAGAAATGCACAGGTACGCGATGATGCTCTGCAACGAAGTTCGTTTTGCCGACGACGGCAGCCTGCTGGGTGATTCTACAGAGACAGCCCTGGTGCAGGAAGCGTTAAAAAATGCGGAAACAAAAAAAGCCGCCGATGAAAAATACCCACTGGCCGGTAAACTGCCATTCGATTCAGTGCGGATGCGGATGAGTACCCTGCACACCAACAATGGTAAATGGATATTGTTCGTGAAAGGGGCACCTGTAAAAATACTCGACATAGTTGCTGCAAAGCACCAGGATAAAAAAGAGGCATGGCGCGAAACAAACAGGCAGTGGGCGGAAGAAGGTTTGCGGGTATTGTTTTTTGGGTACAGGATATTTGACCAGGACCCCGGACAGATCCACGTTGATATGGAAAAGGAAATTGATTTCCTTGGTATGACCGCCATGATCGATCCGCCAAGAGAAGAAGTCATTGGTGCAGTACAGGAATGTCGCACGGCGGGTATCAAAACAGTAATGATCACGGGCGACCAGCCGCTCACCGCAAGAAGCATCGCTGAGCGGCTGCAGATATTCAATGATGAAAATAGGGATGTTAAAACGGGCGCTGACCTTGACCAGTTGTCTGAAGAAGATTTTGCAAAGCAGGTAAGCGGTATTTCTGTGTATGCAAGGGTATCACCGGAGCAGAAATTGAAAATTGTAAAGGCATTGCAGAACAGGGGAGAATTTGTTGCGATGACCGGTGATGGGGTTAACGATGCTCCGTCGCTGAAACAGGCGGATATCGGTCTGGCCATGGGTATCACAGGAACCGATGTATCAAAAGAAGCCGCAGATATGATCCTGCTCGATGATAATTTCAGTACAATAATCAAAGCGGTAAAAGAAGGCCGGCGCATCTATGATAACATCAGGAAATTTATTTCCTATGTGCTTTCCTGTAATTTAAGCGAGATACTTACCATATTTTTTGCGCCGATTATCGGACTGGCCGTTCCGCTTCTGCCCATTCATATTCTTTGGATTAACCTGGTAACCGATGGCCTGCCCGGCATTGCCCTGGTGAGCGAACCTGCAGAACCGGATATCATGACAAAACCACCCAGGCCACCAAAAGAAAATCTATTTGCCGGCGGACTTATCGGCAGGATAATTGTCTCTGGTATCATAATGACCATAGGGTCACTTGCGGTGCAGTGGTGGGCCTCGGCAAACGGTTATGATACAAAAGTGCAGCAGACAATGGTCTTTACCACCCTTTGTTTTATTCAGTTGGTGAATGCGCTGTCAACCCGGTCCAGTAACCGCCACCTGTTTTCACGCGGGCTCTTTGACAACCGCGGAATGTGGGGTGCTATTTTGCTAACGATGATGCTTCAGTTGGCAATTATATATATTCCTTTTCTGCACCCGGTTTTTAAAACGACCAGCCTCAACCTAACCTGTATGGCAGTGATAGCCGGTGCAACCCTTGCGTGTGGGTTTGGATTTGAAATACTAAAACTAACGGGTCACAAAACTGCCGGGAAGAAAACGGATGTTGGGGAGGATATTCCCGGCACCAGTAAAAAATAGATCATTACCACTCTCATCTTGCCTCGACTGTGCCTTTAATTAGAGGCAGCGAGGACATAACAATACAGTTAAACTTAATCGAACTGACCTAAGTTTTTTCACGGCCCATAAACCGTTGCCGCAATACTTGTCCTTTTCTGACATCTTCCTGTCCGTTCAGCCACACTTACGCCGTATAGCTTTGTATTCTTAAATAGAAAGAAAATGAAAAGCAAATACGCAAAATGGATAAAGCGAACGCTGCTGGTATCGGTTTCACTGGTACTTATCTGCCTGGCCGTTTTTTCGCGGGCCATACAACCCGCACTGGAATTCACAAGTTACCCTGTTTATGAGGGTACTGAAATTGTGACGTCCGCTATGCCGCAGTATGACGCATCAAAGAAAACGGTGGTCATCATCGCTGATAAAGACGGAACCGAAATGTTCGACATGATGGCGCCGTTTTTCCTGTTTAACAGTACAGGTATGGCGAACGTTTATATCATCGCTGAAACAGCGGAGCCCGTTGTTGTGCGAAAAGGCCTGTTTGTATTGCCACAGTTAACGTTCAGCCAGGTTGATTCTATGAACATGGCTGTAGATGTAATTGTGGTGCCAAACCAATCAGTCATGCCGGGCATGAAGCAGAAAAAAGCAGCAGTCAATTTTATCAGAGACCATTACAATGGCAGCAACCGCATACTTTCTGTATGCGATGGTTCAGCCACTGTTGCAGCTACAGGGTTGTATGATGGAAAACCACTCACAACACATTCTTCCGACTACCAGTCCATTAAAAAACAATACGGTAAACCACAGTGGGTGCAGGGCATACGCGTAACACACGATGGTAACCTGTTCAGCACAGCAGGTGTAGCCAATGCCACAGAAGGCAGCCTGGCCGTGATCAGGGATGTGTTTGGAGAAGCTGTAATGCATAAAGTTCAGGCAGATGTAAATTATCCTGCACCTGAACCCCTTAACACGCACCGGAACCTGGTGGTAAACGGTGATGCCATTTTTATCGCTTTAAGGAAAGGCGCTTTTAAACGCAATGAAAGAATTGGCGTTTTGTTGAAGGATGGTATCAACGAATTTGACCTGGCGGGTATGCTGGACACGTATACCCGCAGTTTCCCCGCTTCTATTGAAACTTTCAGCAAAGACGGTGGACCGGTAGTATCTCAGCATGGCCTGACATTATTGCCCACCGGCAGCATTGCCGGCAATTTATGCACTGAGCTGCATGTGCTTAACTCGGTAACCCTGGCAGACGAAGATGCCGCCCTGTTTCCCAACGCTAAAATTGTGCGGTATGCAACGGCCGCGGGGCAATACATTATAGACGCATGCCTGCAAAGAATAACCGATTTGTATGGCCCCGATTTTGCGCACACCGTAAAATTAATGCTCGATTACAATTGAGTTCCATAACAAAATCAATAAAATAAAAAATCAACAATATGAAAACGATAACTGTCCTGGTGATTTCACTATTTTCTTTCTGTACCGCTTTCACACAAACCGGTAACACTGCGGGCGATCAGGTAACGGGTTTGTACTGGTCACCCAAAAAAGACGCTCAGATTGAAATTTATAAAAGAGGCGATAAATATTTTGGCAGATCCGTATGGGTGGCAATACCCCGAAAGGATACGGAAAACCCGGTAAAGGCATTACAGGTAAGGGATGTTCAGGGAATAGAACTGTTACGCGATTTTACCTACCAGAATGGTATCTACAAAGACGGAAAGATCTACGACCCTGAAAGCGGCAAAACATACGACTGCAAAATGAGCCTGGAGGGCAGTACATTAAAGGTCCGCGGCTTTATTGGATTTTCTCTTTTTGGAAGAACTGAAATTTTTCAGCGCATTAAATAACAGTAAGCCATGAAATACGTAATGCAACTTTTCTTACTTGTGTGTTACCTGCACACAAACGCCCAGCAACCAGTTCCCAGAATAGAAAACGATTCACTGTTTACCGGTAGCGGTATGGTGATTGGAAAGGGACAGAAAATTAAACTGGGCCTGGGTACTATGCCCGACGGGAATTTTAAATTTGTGCGTATAAATACTTCGTCTATTTTTCATAACACTGAGATCACAAATTATAACAGCGGTTTCAATGCAAACAGCGCCAATTCAATGAACAGGCGTGAATCAGGCAGGGAATTTTCTGTTAAGCGGCTCGAAAAAAGAGGCGATGAAAATCATGGGTATCGCTATTACCTTGTCCTTGCAGGAATGCCGCGTTACGAAGTGGATATTGAAAACGCCATCGCATCGGGTGAGGTGGAAGTACCGGCAAAATTCAGGGTGGCATCCGCAGCAGGCCTGAGTATCGCGGAGGAACTCACGCGGTTCAAAAAATTACTCGATGAAGGCGCGCTTACTGCGGAGGAGTTTGCCATTCAAAAGAAAAAATTATTGGGTAAAAGTTAAAAACACCTTTATGCTTACGTTACTTATGGGTATGGCGGCCGCTTTGTTGATCATCAGTTTCCTGCGCTGGTTCAGGAAATTTGACAAGGCAACGTTCTACGCATTTATCCTGGTGGGAATCGGTTATCTTTATGTAGGTTTTGCAGGAAGTGGAACTGTTTCAGTTATGGTGTGTGCTATACAGGCACTCGCATGTATGTTGTTTGCGTACTACGGTTTGTGGGATATGAGGATATCGGGTGCGGGCTTTCTCCTGCACGGTGTATGGGATATTGTGATTGGGTTTACGCCATTGTCTGGATTGATCCCCCGTAATTACAGCTTTTTCTGCCTTGCCTTTGATGGTGTACTGGCTGCCTACCTGCTGGTACTTGGCTATCGCAGGTCGCGGGCCGTGAATCTGAATTTTCTTTTATGAAACTATACTGGACAATGCCGGGGGCCCTCACTGTTTTTTATGAGCGTGAGCTGGCGGCCTACCAGAATGAAATGAAAAGGGGAGAACTGGTAAGCGCATGGAACCACCTTGAACGCGCGCATATCCTTGGGCAGGCATGGTTTGTACAGCATAGTTTTGTGCATTGGAAAATGTTGTGTTTCGGCATACGGATCAAGAACGGAAAGGAAGTGCTGGGTCAGATTCCCAGGTTGCTGATCGGCGGCGTTAAGTCTTTTGTGGGTCATATCCCGGTAGGTAACACCGGCGGCGCCAATGTATCGCCCTTACGCCCGATGGA
>JANPIE010000089.1:0-28763 GCA_031424835.1 Chitinophagaceae bacterium | reverse complement strand
TTTTGACCGTTTATTGCGATGAAACGTAATACCAAACCGGTGCACTTCATCACGGATCCGCCTGATAAGTTTCAGGCTGTCACTGTCCCAGGGTAATTTGATCGATTCGGTATCGCCGGGGAAGAACAGTTCTTCTTCATTCTTGGCCAGGCCCACTACGATCACCTGGTTCGTTAGCCCCAGATCCGTGACAGCTTCCATTGCTGCGCTTAACTGCCCTTTGCCACCGTCTATGATCACCAGCTTAGGCAGGGGTTCGTTTTCCGCTATCAATCTTTTGTAACGGCGCTGCACCACTTCTTTCATGGTGGCAAAATCATTGATACCCTGAACAGTCTTTACGTTAAAACGCCGGTAATCATTCTTAAACGGAACTCCTTCCCGGAAGCATACCATTGCTGATACAGGAAAACTTCCCTGGAAATTAGAATTGTCAAAACACTCGATATGATCAGGCACTTCGGGTAATCGCAGGTAGTCCTGCAATTCATACAACACTTTCTTTTTCTCGTGGTCGGTTTTGCCCTCAAGGTGTAATGTTCTTTTCTTCCGGATCTCTTCTTTGAAGTAGGTTACGTTCTTCTCAGAAAGCTCCAGTAATTTCTTCTTATCACCTCCCTTTGGAACAGTTACAGCAATTTCTTTTTCGGGATAATCGATTGCGAATGGTACTATGATCTCATTGGCCAGGCTGTTAAAAGAAGAGCGGAGGTTCCCGATTGCGAAGCTGAGTACTTCTTCTTCGGTTTCTTCCAGCTTGGTTTCCAGCGGTACCGTATGCGTTTGTACAATGGTGCCATTCTGCACCATCAGGTAATTCACATACGCCCAGTTATCTTCTTTGAGTATCGAGAATACATCAATATTGGTAAGATGGCTGCTCACGATCACCGACCTTGCCTGGTAACTTTCCAGGTGCTCTATTTTTTTTCGGGTCAGTTCTGCTTTCTCAAAAGAAAGATTGAGCGCATGCTGCTGCATCTCTTTTTTAAAATGATTGATAACGGATCCCAGGTTGCCTTTAAGGATATTGCGCACCTGTTGTAGTCCATCACCGTAATCCTCTTCACTCTGAAGGGCCTCACAGGGTCCCTTGCAATTGCCAAGATGGTATTCAAGGCAAACTTTGAATTTTCCCTTTTCAATATTCTGGGGGCTAAGGTTGAGTTTGCAGGTACGTAGTGGCACGTATTGCCTGATAAAACTGATCAGCTCGCGTACTTTGCCCGCAGAGGTAAATGGCCCCAGGTATTCAGACCCGTCATTGATCTTCCTGCGCGTGAGGAAGATGCGGGGGAAAGGTTCTTTTTTGATTACGATATAGGGGTAACTTTTATCGTCTTTGAGGTTAATGTTGTAACGCGGCTGGTATTCTTTGATCAGCGAGTTCTCAAGTAAAAACGCGTCCTGTTCCGAACCCACAATGGTGAATTCGATATGATGGATTCGTTGTACCAGTTCATGCGTTTTATAGGTAGTAAAGGTTTTGGAAAAATAAGAACTTACCCTTTTTCGCAGGTCCTTTGCCTTGCCTACATATAATAAAGTATTCTGCCCGTCATAATATTTATATATGCCGGGTTGTTGCGGTATGGTATGGGCTAGCTGTTGAAATTGCTGCGGTGTCATTTGTCTTTTTTGGCTCCGGGCTGTGAGCTTCGAGCTTTGAGCGCAGATTTTTGCTCGAAGCTCGTAATTCACAGCTATGGCCTATCCTTCCAGTTAACGTAATTAAATTCTGTTGATTTGTAGCCCCCCTTCGCCTGCAGAAAACGGTTCACCCGGAAACTTTTATCAGCCTTCCAGTTAGCCTGTTCTTCCACAGTGGTATCTCCGCGGCTGTACAGGCTTTTGATGAAGATACGTTTAACCTGGTTCGACTCGTGATCGAGCAATACATCAATGTTGCGTACCGGTACCGAAGGATCGGTTGCGGTATAGTTTAAGGTATAACTGTCGGTACTCAGGTCCTCAAAAACGGTTTCTTTAAATGATATTTTTTGTTTTGGGTCGGCAAAAGATTTGTCAAGGAAAACCTGGCTCCACCTGATAAATTCCTCCCTGCCCACACCCGCTGAATCCTTTTTCCCGTCTTTTATTGTAATGCGGTAGATAGGGAATCCCCGGAGGTCAACGTATGCAACCTGCTTTCTGAAAAAATCTTCCAGGGGAAAAAATTTAGCCGTATCCGCCATTACCTTTTGGGCGTGGGTGGGGCCTTTACCTGAATCGCAGGAACTGAGGACCAGCCAGGGCGTCAGAAATAATAGCGGGTAAAATTTCATCAGGCAAAATTATCCCATCACCCCCAATAAAAAAGCTACCGGCTGGTTAATTCGGTAGCTTCTCAAAAAGTTATTAGCCTGTGTCGTTATCTGATCTGTTTGGTAAATCCAAAGCGCACGCCATAATCCATCAGGTATTCTTTAACCGGGTATGCATTGGAATAACTTGGCAGGTGCTGATACCTGATCTGCGG
Source organism: Chitinophagaceae bacterium (assembly GCA_031424835.1). Taxonomy (GTDB): domain Bacteria; phylum Bacteroidota; class Bacteroidia; order Chitinophagales; family Chitinophagaceae; genus Sediminibacterium. The sequence goes on along the minus strand of JANPIE010000089.1, from coordinate 26,284 downwards.
GCCAATCTGCCATGCGGTAGAACCCACCTTATAAGTAATGTTCAGTCCCACACTGGTATTGATGTTCCACTTGCGGATAAAATCCCCGCCATTTCTATAGTGCTTATAGTCTGTTGACAACAGGTAGGTATTGTTGTTCAGCGTCATGGTAGGCTGTACAGAAGCTTCTGTATTGATGCCAAAATGTTTGCCCTGAATTGCCTCCCACTGTATGCCCACCGGAACGGATACCTGGTAAACCTGGTTTTCCAGTTGTGTTTGCCTGTAGCCTGTATTGTTATTGTATTGCGAATAAAAGTTGATGGTCTCTACCCCTCGGTAATTGATCAGCGACAGTGTAGCCAGGTCATTGGTCAGGCTTTGAAATGTTTCAATGTAATACTGGCGCACGTTAAGCTGCAAACCTGTTTTAAATTTAAAACGGGGGCTCATATTGTACAGAACGGCAAACCCTACTTCAAAGCCCATAGCAGGTTTATGCCTTACCACACTGTTCACATCGGTGCCAAAACTTGTACTCAAAGGTGTATTCTGCGAAGAGGCCGCGGCTACTGCGGGCTGTATTACTTCTTTCACTTTTTCGTCGGATAACCTGCGGTAGCTGGTTGAAGGCGTTATGTAAAACTGAAAACCAAATCTTGGGTTCCTGCGTGGTGTAACGTTGGCCACATAACCGAATTCTTTAAGGAACTCATCTGCCGTAGCATGCGTATCCGCTTTTTTCTGGTCAGCAGGAATGATTGTTGTTTCCGCGGTTTTTTCATCGGCGGCTACAGATTCCTGCGGCGGTGTTTCTATTGCCACTGTTTGCGCAGGCGCAAGGGAATTGTCTGTGGCTATCACCACATTACTGATAGGCTGTTGTTCCTGGATAGCCGGCAAAGCTGCTGGTAAAGATTTATGCTGTGTTGCCACAGTTTGTAATTCTGTTTGCAGGGAAACCGCCGGCAGCGTATTTACAGCCAGGGGCTGATCAATCATTTCAGGCGAAGCATTTTCAGTAATGGCAAATGTTTCTGCCGTGATCCGTTCACCGGCTATCTTTTCAAAATAGTTATGATCGCGGGTGGTTACCGCAGCTATAGGAGATGCTGCAACCACAGACGCTTCAGCCACCATGGCGGGTTCCGATTTAATAACGGGCTGCTGCCGGGGCGGGCTGCTTAGTAATGTTGAAATAGTGAGTGCGGTAATGATGAACAGTGAAATAAAAGTAAGTGCGGGCCAGGCTTTGTATCCATGGAGATCTGTGCGGATGTTCTTCCAGATATGATCTGAAGGGTACATCCGATGCTGTTTTACCTCATCCTGTAAAAACTGCTCAAATTCGTCCTGGTAACTTCTGTTTTCCATATTATGCAAACATCATGCGCACTATTTATTCTTAAGAGCGGCCAGCCAGTTGAAATCTTCCTTTGGTTTCTCGATGATCTTTTTACGGATCAGGATAATTTCAAGCATGGCTTTGGACCTGGTATATTGACTGCGGCTCGTACTCTCCTCAATATCCAACATCTCGCCGATCTCTTTGTGACTGTATCCTTCCAATGCGTACAGGTTCAACACGGTTCGGTAGCCTATCGGTAATAACCTGATGCATTCGATGATCTGTCGTGCCTGCATGATGGATGGAATGGTCTCTTCTTTTACCTGTAAGTAGTTGGCATAAGCCAGGTCCACATTTTCATTGAACTTTTTGTATTTTTTCAAAAAGTTGATACAGGTATGCACTACAATCCTTCTTATCCATCCTTCAAAAGCGCCTTTGTTCTGAAACGTATGTATCTGGGTAAATACTTTAATAAACCCTTCCTGAAGCATGTCCTCGGCATCTTCACGGCTCTGCGCGAACCTGTAACAAACGCTAAGCATTTTGGGGCTGTAGCGATTATACAATTCACGCTGCGCTGCCGCATCGTTGTGTAAACAGCCGGTAATAATGGCTTGTTCCGTCATGAAGGGGAAAATGTTTACCCTAAATATAGACATATTACAGCTTCGAATGCTGCATTTCAATACAGAAAACTGTCTGGAAACTGTAAAAAATCATCCCAAAACCGAAATATGACGATATTTTGCAGGCCGGGCAGCAGCGCAGCAGCGTGTTGTATCTTTTTTAACACCAAGCCTCATTTATGGATACCCCAGCCTTTTTACACCCCATGGAAACTGCACCTGAGACAGGGGGTTTTGTTCCGGCTCCCCCGCCAAATGGCGGATTGGCGGCCTATGCGGGGCCATGGACCGAGAATGAAGTAATTCATCTCCTCAAAAGAACCCTGTTTGGCGCCACACGCACCGATATCAATTATTTCAAGTCGCGCAGTTTTCTGCAGTCAGTAGACGAAATATTAAATCCAACTGCACCCCTGCCTAACCCGCCTGTGAAAGAGTATACCTCTGCCACAGATGCCACCATTCTCCCGGGAACCACCTGGGTAAATGATCCCAGTACCGACGGCACCCTTAACAGCCAGCGCCGGGCATCTTTCAAAAAATGGTGGATGGGCGTACTGATCAACCAGGACCGGAGTATTCGCGAGAAAATGACCATGTTCTGGCACAATCATTTTGCTACTGAAACCACGGAAGTTAATAATGCCCAGTTCGTTTACAAGCACCATACACTTTTGCGAAGCAATGCACTGGGTAATTTCAAGTCGCTTACCAAAGCGGTAACTATTGACCCGGCCATGCTGGTTTACCTGAACGGTCAACTCAATACCAACAAAGCACCGGATGAAAATTATGGCAGGGAGTTACAGGAACTTTTTTGCTGCGGCAAAGGCCCCGATTCTCTGTATACCGAGGGCGATGTAAAAGCTTCTGCACAGGTACTTACCGGGTGGCGTGTAGATGCGGCCACCATTACTTCCTATTTTGTTCCATCACGGCACGATACTACCAGTAAACAATTCTCTTCTTTTTACAACAATACCATTATACAAGGTAAATCCGGCCCCACCGCCGGTGATGAAGAGATTGATGCCATGCTGGATATGATCTTTGCTACTGAGGAAGTATCCAAATACATTTGCCGGCGACTTTATCGCTGGTTTATTTATTATGATATAGACAGCAGCGTTGAAGCCAATATTATAACGCCACTGGCCACATTGTTGCGAAGCAGCAATTTCGAGATCAAACCCGTGCTCGACAGGTTATTGAAGAGTGAACATTTTTTTGACGCGCTCGCAAGGGGTTGCCAGATCAAAAGCCCTGTTGACCTGGTAGTGGCGATGTGCCGCGAATTCAATGTTGCATTTCCGGCGGATACGGATTATCTCACACGGTATGGCATGTACAATTACCTCGTAAACTGGTGCACCACTATGCAGCAGAACATAGGTGATCCGCCCGATGTAAGCGGCTGGAAGGCCTATTACCAGGAACCCCAGTTTTACGAGATATGGATTAACAGTGACACACTGCCCAAACGCAACCAGTTCACAGACACCATGGTCACGAACGGCTATACTTTCAATGGTAAAAAAATACTGGTGGATGGCGTGGAGTTTGCCAAAACACTGCCTGACCCCGCCGATCCGAATAAACTGATCAATGATATACTCACCCTTATCTACCGCATAGATATTTCGGCCGCATCAAAAACGCAGTTGAAGACGGATATATTATTAGGCGGGCAGTCAAGTGATTATTACTGGACGGATGCATGGAACCTGTACATCAGTACGCCGGGTAATACCTCCAATACCAATACGGTGAAGACGCGGCTGCGCGACCTGCTGAAATATTTTATGGCCCTGTCGGAATACCAATTAGTTTAAAACCTGTATGATGAAAAGAAGACATTTTTTGCGTAATGCGGGTGTGCTGCTTCCCTCGTTGGTAGGCGGTCTCTCATTCAGGGCATTCAGTGCAGATTCCGACCTGATGCAATCACTGCTGATGCCGGTAACCGAAACGGATCATGTATTCGTAATCATCCAGCTCAATGGTGGTAATGACGGACTGAATATGGTGATACCTGTAGAACATTTCAGCAACTATGTAAATGCAAGGCAGAATATTTACATTCCCGAAAACAGGGTATTGAAACTTACAGACAAAGCGGGCCTGCATCCCGCCATGACCGGGCTGGAAACGATGTACAAAAATGGCCAGGTAAAAGTTGTGCAGTCCGTTGGGTACCCGCAACCGAGTTTCTCGCATTTTCGCGCAACTGATATATGGATGAGTGCCAGTGACAGCAAAACGATGGTAAACAGTGGCTGGGCGGGCCGGTACCTTAATTATGAGTACCCCAATTTTCCCAATGGATACCCCAATACATCCATGCCCGATCCGCTTGCGATACAGATCGGCTCAACCACTTCGCTCACCTTGCAGGGTCCTGCAGTCAATATGGGAATGAGCATCAGCAATACCAGCAATTTTTATAACCTTATCAACGGAGTACAGGACCCCGCACCACCTACGCCAGCCGGAAAAGAACTTACGTATATACGCCAGGTAGCACAGCAGACACAACAGTATGCTACCGTTATCAAAGAAGCGGCTACCAAAACGGTTCAGCAGGTTAGCTATCCCATCAACAATTCTTTGGGCGACCAGTTGAAGATTGTGGCAAGACTCATTCGTGGCGGGCTAAAAACCAGGATCTACATGGTAAGCTATGGCGGGTTTGATACCCATTCCGTACAGGTGAATGCAACCGATACAACCACAGGAACACATGCCAACCTTTTAAAAAATGTGAGTGATGCGATCAAAGCTTTCCAGGACGATCTTAAATTCCTGGGAGTGGATGAGCGTGTGGTGGGGATGACTTTTTCAGAATTTGGACGCCGAATCAAGAGCAATGGCAGCACAGGTACGGATCATGGCGCCGCCGCACCGCTGTTTGTTTTTGGAAAGAACGTACTGGGTGGCGTGCTGGGTGACACTCCTTTGATTCCGCCCAATGCAACAGTGAATGATAATATTCCCTTCCAGTATGACTTCCGCAGTGTGTATGCTACCGTACTTGGCAACTGGTTATGCGTAGACGATCTGGATCTGCAGCAGATCATGCTGAAGAATTTCCAGGTATTGCCTTTGGTAAATGCAGGGGGCTGTAAGAAAGCCGTGAATCTTTCGGGCGATATGCTGATCAGTAACTACCCCAATCCTTTCAGCAGCTCAACCATCATAACATTTACTACCGCTGGCGGTCATACACTGATACAGGTTATTGATACCACCGGCCGGGTAATTACCAACCTGGTTGACAAAGAATATACCGCAGGCACCTATACAGTAGTGTTTGATGGCAGCCACCTGGCTACGGGTGTGTACTATGCCCGTCTCCAGAATTTAGCCACCCAACAGGTTCGCCCAATGATAAAAGCCCGTTAAAAAAGCCGCTACCAGCCGTTGCTTTCTTTATTGGGACCAGGTCAGTTTCATGTTGTGCTTATGTTGTAGCAGAAATCTTATATTTGCAACAGCGTAACAAAAACCTTGTCAGTATACACTTCCATACAAAAACTGGTTGCCGGTCTTTTACTGGTATTGTTTGCCTTTGGCATTACCCCCAAACGTACACTGCATAATTTAGTAGCTGATCACCGTGATGGCAAAGTTGCGGTCATTTTTCATGATCACACCGGCACGGAACTTAGCAAGGCCGCTTTCAATTGCCAGTGTGAAAACCTGATCAGTGAATCTCCTTTTGTAACTGAGACTTACGCTTTTACCAAAGCATCTCCTGTATACTTTACAACCTACGCATACGGCGCCATAGACCGGCCGGCTACTACGGCAATTTTCTCCTCTGGTTTGCGTGGCCCGCCCGTTTGCTGATTTGCTCATTTGTTCCGTAACGGCGTTACGCGATATAATTATTTATTATTCTCAATTCCCGGTCAAAGATGCTAAGGCATCTGCGATCTCAATATATATTTTATGAAATCATCAGCTGATAAAAAGTGGGTATGGATCATACCGATGTTATGTTTGCTCTCTAGCGGTTCCTTTGCATTTAATACGGGAGAAACCGCTGCCAACGCCATGATAAGCGGGCAGGTTACCGATGCACTTACGGGTAAGCCATTGCATGGTGCGGTGGTTTACCTGCACGAAGCCAAAACAGGAACCGTTACGGATTCACTGGGCAATTTCAAAACGCCCGCGGTGCCCGCAGGCAGGTACCTGGTGGAAGTATCTTTTGAAGGATATTCCGCAATTCTGGAAACGATCGATATCAGCAGCAATCCTGTAAAACATTACCGGCTCAAAGAAACCTTTGCAGAAAATGACGCGGTTACCGTAACGGGTGTGGCATCTGCTTCCAAAACAAAACAATCTGCCCAGCCCGTGTCCATTGTAAAACGCTCCGACCTCCTGCGTACTTCGTCTACCAATGTGATCGATGCCATTGCGCATGAAGTGCCGGGTATCGCGTCTTTATCGACCGGTCCTGCGGTTTCAAAGCCGGTGATACGGGGATTGGGTTCTAACCGTGTGGTTACCGTGCATGATGGTGTAAGGCAGGAAGGACAGCAATGGGGCGATGAACATGGGATAGAAGTGGATGAATACAGCATTCAGAAAATAGAGGTCTTAAAAGGGCCGGCTTCCCTGTTGTATGGTAGCGATGCGATGGCTGGTGTGGTACACCTGATAACCAATGTGCCGGTGGAACAGGGTACCATTAAAGGAAATATGCTGGGAACTTTTATTGATAACAATCAACTGTATGGCGCAAGCGGTAACCTTGCTGGCCATTTGCAAAACGGATTTAACTGGAACCTGTACGGCAGTTCAAAATCGGCGGGAGATTACCAGAATAAATATGATGGCAAAGTATTCAACAGCCGGTTTTTTGAGAAAAATTTTGGCGGGTACCTGGGTATCAATAAATCATGGGGTTACTCACATGTGCTCGTCAGCCATTTTAACCAGTCACTGGGTATTGTTGAAGGCACGCGCGATCCGGCATCCGGAAGGTTTCTTGCCTATGCAGAAACGCCCAATGAACATATTGCTACAGCCGGGGAATTGGATAGCCGTAGTCCTTTTCATCCCCGGCAGCATATTACCCATTTCAAAATAGCCAGTGATAATAATTTCTCTCTGGGTCGCGGGCGCCTCGCCATGAATATGGGTTACCAGCGCAACCAGCGCAGGGAACTGGGCGATGCTGATAAACCCCAAACGCCTACGCTTCATTTTGACCTGCAGACTTTAAATTACAGTGTACAGTATAATCTTGCTGATCACAATGGTTGGCGTACCTCTGCAGGCATCAGCGGTATGTACCAGCAGAACCGCAACCTGGCGGAAGAAGTCCTGATTCCTGAATACGACCAATTTGATATCGGCGCATTTGTATACACAAAAAAAACCTACCATGATAACCTTACCGTAAGTGGTGGTCTTCGCATTGACAGCCGCAATGTTTCGGGTAAAACATTTATTGACAACGGGGTGATGAAGTTTGCTCCGTTTAATAAAACCTTTGCCAATGTAAGTGGGAGTGCCGGACTGAGTTATAATGCGGGTGAAGAACTAACCCTGAAGTTCAATATTGCACGTGGCTACCGTGCACCCAGTGTGAGCGAACTGGCAAGTAATGGCGCACATGAAGGAACTGAGCGGTATGAGTATGGCGATGTTAACCTGAAAACCGAAACATCTTTGCAACTGGATGGCGGACTGGAAGTGAATTCACCGCACGTAAGTCTTGTATTCAATGCATTCTATAACCGCATCAACAATTATATTTTTTACAGCAAACTGGAATCCGTAACCGGAACGGATTCACTCATAAATCTCGGAGGCTCGGATCTTACAGCCTTTCAATTCAGGCAGTCGGGCGCGTCGCTGTATGGCTTTGAATTCAAGCTGGATCTGCATCCGCACCCTCTGGACTGGCTGCATTTTGAAAACAATTTTTCGCTGGTTGCCGGCCAATTTGACCAGCCGATTGATGGAAGCAACCGGTTGCCCTTTATTCCCTCGCCCCGGTTACAAAGTGAATTGCGCGGTGATTTTAATAAAGCAGGCAGAAGATTCAAAAACCTGTATGTAAAGATTGAAATGGACAATGTTACCACGCAGAACAGGATATTCACGGGCTATAATACAGAAACACCTACAAAGGGTTATACTTTACTGAATACAGGTGCGGGAACGGATATTACCCGCAAAGGAAGAACGGTATTCAGTATTCATCTATCGGTAAATAACCTTACCAACAAAGCCTATCAGAATCACCTGAGCCGGTTAAAATATACCGATGTGAATAATGTAACGGGCCGCACAGGTGTATTTAATATGGGAAGAAATTTCAGTGTAAAGGTTAATGTGCCGCTGGAATTCAGGTTAAAGTAGGGGTAGTTGAAAGTTTGATAAGTGGCATGGCGTGTAGCGTAACCAATAAGCCATCCACTTATCAAACGCTTAACTCATGCGCCGCTTTAAAAATATGTAGAAATGCCAAACTGAAAACCCGATAGTTTAGCGGGTGGGTTGCCAAGAATATCTCTCTGTAAATTGTATCGGTAATTCATCCTTACTACGGTTTGCGAAGTGGGTCGCCAGCTGATGGCGGGTACAATGGAAAAAAGGTCGTCGGCTATTCTCGAGCCGGTTGAAATAAATGAGCCCCTGTTCCAGTCAACGTATTCAAGTCTTAATGCCAGGTTCAATACGGCTTTGTCAAAATCAAACATTCTTTTTTTCAAAACGGGTTGCACAAAATCGATAAAGCCACCATATTGCCTGCTGCCAAACTGTTCGGTATAGGTATCAGGCACATCTACTTTTACCCATGCCCATTCTGCGGTGACAGCCGTTTGTAAACGGGGCAGCACTGTGTTGAAGTCGATGGCAAAAACATCTACTCTTCGTTTTTTATCGAGTACAAGACCATCCTCCTGGAATTTATTGTAAACGCCACCCATATAGGAGAGTCCCAGTTCTCCGATCCGAGTATTCCTTACAGCTATTTTTCCTGTAAACAACGGAACGCCGTTAAAACTTTCTTCAAAGCGATCGGGATCCGCTTTTGCTGCGGGAAGAAACGTTTTGTTCTCGGAATTGGATATGATCCTGTCGTTAAAACCATTTGTGAGATACGCTTCGTAACCATATACCCAGTTGCCGCTGTATTTTTTTCCATAGATGCCAAACCCTACGTTGCTCCAGGTGGCAGGTAACATTTGTGTGGCGGCAATGGGCCGGTCGATAAATTCCCATTTGGGCCCATCATGGTTCTGGTTAAAGGAACCGATGGGATTGAGTACAATACCCCCCCTGAAATTAAGCAGTGGTGCAAGCTCAAGGTCAACCGAAGCAAATTCCACGCTGATCTCTTTGGCACCGTCTTCAAATTCAATTTCGCTGAGAAATTTAAGCCGGTTGGAAATAGCGGATGATACAAACAACGTTAGCCGGCGCATCTGGAACTGGTGGCCCTCGCTTACGCCATCTGTATTGATGTATTGGTAATTGGCTTCTGCATAGCCGCCCAGCGCCACCGGCAATTTACCAACCTGTATAAAGGGACGGTTGTAAACCGCATCCATATTCAGCAGTGTTTTGCCGGTATCCTGCTGTGGTCTTTTTAATAAAGCCGGATCGATCTGCGCATACGCATGGCCCGCCTGTAACAGTGCCGTGCAAATCAATAAGGTTAAAATAGATCTCATGCTTTTCGTAAGTCGATGAATAATTCTGTATCAGAAACCGTAACAGGAAAACTTCTTAGTGATTGGGCCGCCGGCCCACTGGTAACCTGGCCCTTGCTGTTGAACTCACTGCCATGCGCGGGGCAATGCATGGCATCTCCCGAAACCTGCAGTTCTGCTCCCTGGTGACTGCAGCGCATCCACAAAGCACTATAGTCCGTTTGGCTGAAGCGGTACACGCAGATGGGGTATTGCAATGCCTCATTGCGAATGATGATAAACGAACGAAATGCGGCATCGGGGCCCTTGCCCGTTTTAAAATCGTCCAGTGGCACCATGAGCCCATCCTTACCGAGTTTACCGGCGATATAATGCGTGGCCCCGCAGGAAGAAAGCAATCCAGCCATAACGGTTACCGACAGGCAGGCGGTACAACCTTTTTGAATAAAATCCCTTCTGTTCATAACGTACCGGGTACTAGAGTGATTCAAGAAATTTAAGTAGCTGTGACCGGTCGGTGGCCGATAATTGCTGAAAATGGGTTTTGCTTTTTTGCGCCTCACCGCCATGCATCAGTATAGCCTGCTCAATACTTTTGGCTCTGCCATCGTGCAGTAAAAAATAAGATCCGCCCTGCGAGTTATGCGACAAACCCAAACCCCATAGTGGCGGCGTTCGCCATTCCTGGGGCAGTGCCGTTCCTTCTGTGTACCCATCATTCAGTTCGCTGCCCATATCATGCAGCAACAGATCCGTATACGCAGAAAAAGTTTTGTTGGCTAATGCAGAAATGGCAGAAGGGCCCGTGGTTAAGGAAGGCGTATGACATTTACCACAGCCTGTGGTGATAAATAACTGCCTGCCGTTGATTACCGCCGGATCAGCCTGGTTGCGTTGAACCGGCATCTTCAATGTTTTTAAATAGAATACAACATCCAGCACCGTTTGTGTAGTAACCTCCGGATCAAACAACTGTCCTGAATACGTGTCATAGGGTTCAAAACTGGACGTGATGCCCATATCCTGGTTATAAGCGGTGGCTGTTTGCTGGAGCAGATCATACGTAGCCGCTTTTTTTCCAAACCTGCCAATGTATTTTCCGTTTTGCGAAATGCTGTTGGGTCGCAGTGCGGAATAGGCGGGTGGATGCACCCAGTTGGGTCTTCCGCTGATGCCATCTCCATCGGCATCGTTCGGATCTGCCAGTGCAAGAATAGCCGCATCAGGTACGATATCAATAAATCCCAGGCCGGTATTGGCGGGAGGGGTAAATGCGGAATGCGTAGCGCCGGCGGGTAATTGTTCCGGTAGAAAGCCGGGTATGGCCCTCTGCTGCAACTGTGGACCACCCGCATGCAAAAATCGATTTCCGTTAACGGTATCGCTCTGTCCAAAACGGGTGAGTGTGGTAAAAGGATGTCCCTTTCCATCCCCTGCATGGCATGAACCACAGGATGTTGCCACGAATACGGGGCCAAGACCCGTCTCTTTGGTAAACACATCATCATTGAAAGCAACATCACCTTTCAGGAACTGGATCTTTTCCGCACTGCTCAGTTCTTCTACGGGGCCATCCAGTAAACTGTCGTCAGGGGCCGGGCCGGGCATTAGTTTTTCGCAGGCCAGCAGCATTGAGATCGTTACTGCCAGCAAGAGGAGTATGCCCCATTTTTTAGAGTATCTGGTATCCATTTTTTAGGCTTGCCTAAATTTTATTAAAATGCAAGTCTAAATTATTTGTACCATATTCCCAACTTTATTTGAAAAATCATGCTATTGGGAAGGCTGGTTAAAACCCTTTTAATAGCTGCCGGTATACGGAGTCTTTTTGCTGCCGGGTTAATCCACGCTGGTAGTTGGTAAATGCGTTTTCCCATTCGCCATACGTGGCATTGGGCAGCACGATAAATTTGTTGCCCCATTCGGCGCGTACCCTGTCCACTTCTGCCGCACGATTGGCCGAGCTGCCTTTTTCGAAAGCTTTGGTAAAGTCATTCAGGTTATCACCGATCAGCATAAACACCTGGTATTTTTTTGTGACGGTCTGCCGCCTGGATTCCTTGGAAGAAGTGTTGCTTAAAAACAGCAGGTGGCTGGTATCCGCATCGGGCAAACGCAGCGCTCTGAGGTTGGCGAGTGTGCTGTTGATCTCCGAGGTATCCCGGTTACTGATGTAAAAAATCCGAACGCCTTTTTTCCTGGCACGCTGTAAAAATTCTACGGCCCCGGGTACGGCTGTGGCTGAGGCGCGGTCGGTCCATTTTTTCCAGGATGCAGGCGTATAACTCCTGCCCTCGAGGAGCGCCTGTGCTTCGCTGTAACTGTTATCGAGTATGGTCTCATCAAGATCGGTTATGATGGCCAGTTTCCTTTTACCGGCCCGCGTGGCCCGGTCAAGGCGGAGCGCCGCAATATTAAATGCCTGGTAACATAAGGCGCGGTATTCTGCAGCGTACTGCTGCCAGAGTACAGGCAATAATTTCTGATCGTTTTCAAAAACGCGTTTAGGGGGTGTGTCCTGGCCCTTTGCCGTGGCCATGGTAACAGCGAACAAAAAAAACAGTTGGATTTTCATATGCATCATTTATTGGCAATAAGATAATGCAAATTACCAATCCCTTCTTTTGTATATTGCTAATATGGACCTTTCGATCAATACACCGGCACTTTTGTTCCCAGCCATCAGCCTGATCATGCTGGCCTATACCAACCGCTTCCTCGCGTTATCCAACCGCGTTCGCAGCCTGCACGATAAATACCAGAACCATGAACAGAAACTGATCATTCATGGCCAGATCAAAAATCTACGCTACCGTTTAAAGCTGATCAAGAATATGCAGGCACTGGGTGTGCTCACGTTTTTGGGATGCATCCTTTGTATGTACCTCATCTATGTAGAATACAACAGCGCCGCCTCAGTCATTTTCGCCCTGAGCCTCGCCAGTTTTGCCTTTTCACTTGCACTCTCTTTCCTGGAGATACAGCTAAGTACCAAGGCCCTTGAACTGGAGTTGAGTGATATGGAAGGCCTGGAAGATCCCTCCGTGCTGGAGTATTTTAAGAAGAAATTTGAGCGGGATTAGGGTGGGAGGAGGGTTAAATTGGTTAAACGGGGTTAAAGGGGTCCCAGTGTTTAAGGCTTTAACCATTTGCTTCTTTAACTTTTTTAACCCCTTTAACCCTCAATGCCATTCCTTCCCTACACAGCCGCCATCAACTTGCGCTCCCCAATCTGCTGTCTCCACATGGCATAGTACAATCCTTTCTCTTCAATCAACTCGAAATGGGTTCCGGTTTCTACTACCTGGCCCTTTTCCAAAACATAAATCCTGTCGGCATGCATGATGGTGCTGAGGCGGTGGGCGATCATTACAGTGATCTGTTCTTTTTCCTGCGATATGCTGCGTATGGTATTGGTGATTTCCTCTTCCGTGATACTATCCAGTGCAGAAGTGGCCTCATCAAATATCAATAGCCTGGGATGCCGGAGGAGTGCACGTGCGATGGATAGCCTTTGTTTTTCCCCGCCGCTTAATTTCAAACCACCTTCACCGATCATGGTGCCCAATCCTTTTTCCGCCCTTGCAAGCAGGTTGGTACAACTCGCTTTGCGTAGGGCTTCCATCAACTCATCATCTGTTGCCTGCGGGTAAACGAATATGAGGTTCTCGCGTATGGTTCCTGCAAATAGCTGGGTATCCTGTGTTACAAAGCCGATCTGGCTGCGCAGTTCATCAAAACTGATGTCATTTCCATTGATACCATTGTAAAAAATAGCGCCTTGCTGCGGGCGGTACAGGCCCACCAGTAATTTTACCAGCGTACTTTTTCCGGAGCCACTGGGTCCTACAAAAGCGACTGTCTGTCCTTTCTTCACATCAAAACTGATTCCATCCAGTGCTTTGAATTGTGCGGTAGTGTGTTTGAAAGCCACGCCGGTAAATTCCAGCTCTGCGATCATACCCACAGATTTCGGCTGAAGGGGCGTGGGCTCCACTTTTTTCTCCATCAGGTTATGAAAATTAGCGAGTGAAGCTTCTGCTTCGCGGTAGCTCATAATGATGCTGCCTATCTCCTGCAGGGGTCCGAATATGAAAAAACTATAGAACTGTAAGGCGATCAGTTCACCAATGGTGAGTACCTGGTTAAAGATCAGCCACAACAGGGTAAAAGTGATCACCTGCCGCAGAAAATTGATCATCGTACCCTGTATAAAACTCAAAGAGCGGATGCTTTTTACTTTGCGCAATTCCAGGTCGAGAATTTTATAGGTATTGGTATTGAGGCGTTTTACTTCCTGCTCGGTTAATCCCAGGCTTTTTACCAATTCAATATTGCGGAGACTTTCCGTAGTGGAGCCCGCTAGTGAAGTGGTTTCCTTCACGATATTCTTCTGTATGATTTTGATTTTTTTACTGAGCAAATTGGTTACGAACGCTATCAGTAGAGCGCCTCCCAGGTAGGTGGGAACAATGCTCCAGTGTTTCTGGGTAGCATAGATGCTTACGAATACAATACTTACCAGGATCGCGAACAGTACATTGATAAAATAGCCAATGAATTTTTCGGTATCCGAACGAACTTTGGTTAAAATGGATAATGTTTCGCCACTGCGCTGGTCCTCAAATTCCTGGTAAGGCAGTCGCATGGAATGCTGTAATCCATCTGTAAATATTTTTGCGCCGAATTTCTGCACAATCACGTTTACGGTATAATCCTGGAAAGCTTTGGCGATACGGCTTACCATGGCGGTACCTACCAGCAGCAGCAATAATTTCATCACTCCTACTGCAAAGTCGTGGCTGGAGCGGGGTATGGTTTGTGCCTTGTCTTCAAAAAAAGGATGCGTGGCATAGTTGTCGAGTATCTTACCAAAGATCATCGGGTCAAACAACGAAAAGGTTTGGTTGATTGCGGCCAGCAAAAGTGCCAGGAAAATGAGTTTCCGGTAGGGCCTTAGATATTGTAAAAGCAGTTTCATGTATTGGCGGATTGAAAAAGATAATTATCAGTCAATTTCCGTACAATTTTCTGAAAAATGACAAAGTTTCCGCCCTCCGTGCCGAATCTTGGCAATTATATGGCCACATGCGTATTTTTACCGCCATTAAGTGTGTACATGAAGAAAGTTCTGGTTGATATGCATCGGCTCAAATACAATCCCTTTAATGGTTTGTACAGTGTATGCATCAACCTGGGAAAGGCGCTTGCCGCCATGCCCCATACCGGAATGGAACTGCATTATTACCTTCCGCTAAAGGATTTTGGCATTTTCGGTGCCGATGCAAAGTATACGGAACACCGCTCCATCGACAAATTCTATAAAATGGGTACAGGCAGGTATGATCTCTGGCATGTGACCACCCAATTGTCATGGTACCGTCCCTTTAACAAAAAGACAAAAGTGTTGTATACACTGTATGATTTCAGTTACCTGATTGAGGACCCGGGAAATGTGCAAAGGAATAAAAGGCTGCTGAAAGAAACACAGCAGCGGATAGACAGGGCCGATTATATCACCGGCATTTCACAGTTTGCCATTGATGAAGCGAAGAAACACCTGGACCTGGGCAATAAACCCACCCGTGCTATTCAACTGGGCTGCACGGTAAACACATTTCCTGATTTTGACGCGCCGCGTTATCGTCCGGCCAGGCCTTTCCTCTTTACCATTGGACTGGTGCAGCCAAGAAAAAATTTTCATGTACTGCCCCCTTTGTTACTGGATAATGACTACGAACTGGTGATCGCTGGTTTGAATGACTACCACTATGGTAACCAGGTGATGGAAGAGGCAAGGCGTTTTGGCGTGGAGGACAGGGTAAAACTGATTGGACCCGCCAGCGAAGAAGAGAAATACTGGTACTATAAAAATTGCGAAGCATTCCTGTTTCCGTCTTATGCCGAAGGATTTGGTTTGCCGGTTATTGAAGCGATGTTCCATGGCAAACCGGTTTTTATTTCTGATAAGACCAGCCTGCCGGAAGTGGGCGGTGATGCCGCATATTATTTCCAGAGCTTCGACGCGCATGCCATGCGGAAAACTTTTGCTGCAGGCATGGAAGATCATCGGTTGAACAATGGTTCCGAAAAAATGAAACGGCAGGCTGCAAAGTTCAACTGGAGCCATACTGCCGCAGAATACATAGAAGTATATAAACAACTACTGCAATAGAACCGCTCATCTCCATCGTGCTTTGCACCTATAACGGTGAACGCTTTTTGCAGGCGCAGGTAGATTCGTTGCTGCAGCAGACCTGGCGCAACATGGAAATCATCATCTCAGACGATCATTCTACGGATGGTACCAGGGAGATTCTGCAGAAGTACACAGCGGATACCCGGTTTCATATCACCTATCAACCCATCAACCTGGGTGCCATTGGAAATTTCGAGTTTGCCACCAGGCAGGCATCCGGTGAATACATTGCTTTCTGTGACCAGGATGATGTTTGGTTGCCGGAAAAAATTGAAAAACTCTATGCTGCCATAGGTGATCAATGGCTCGTATACAGTGACAGCATCCTTATTGATGAGAATGGCCAGAGCCTGCGGAAAAATCTGTCGGATCTGCGCAAGATGTATAGCGGGAAAGATACACGTGGATTTGTTTTCAGTAATGTTGTATGGGGCCACACGATGATGATTAACCGGCAGTTGCTTGCGCATGTACTACCGATACCCATAGGTATACCGCATGATATCTGGTTTGCTTTTAAAGCGGCAACGCTTACGGGTATTCATTACCTGGATGAGCCCCTAAGTTTATACCGCCAGCATTCCCATACAGTCACCACAACCATCGCGCAAAAAGCGACTTCACGTTCCCATGAAAAACGCTACGAAGATTTTGAACAGAAAATGTACTGGATTACACTCTTGCGCGATCATGCAGCTACGGAGGAGAAAGATTTTTATGCTGAGCTGCACCGGTTGTATTACATGAAGGACAGGGGCAGCCGTGTCTGGCAACTCTTCCGGTTTCTCCAGAAACACCGCGAGGCTCTGTTTCAATTCACGTACAAAAATAAAATGAGCCAGTTGATTGAGATCTACAAACAATCGCGGGGCGAAACATCCAAATCCTCTCCGTGATAATCTGTGTATTCCGTGGCTCAGTGAGGATTTTTGCGGAGGCAGATAACGGCTGTGTCTCCATTGCCGCGTTCGTTTTCTTTTTGCATGATGGAGCGAAAGCGCCTGATGTCTTCTTTTGAGAACATGCTTTGGTCAGAATGGAACATATGACTTTTGGGATCATGCAGGGCCATCCCTTTTTTATATTGCTCGCTGCTCCAGATGAGGTAATCACTGCTGTCGTAATAGAATTTTTCAATAACAAATCCTGCTTCCTGTACAAGCGCGCGCATTTGTTTTTCAGACGGAATGAAAATATGGCGCGGCGCATCTATGCCACACCAGAAAACCCCATAGGTATCCCATCCGTAATTTCCCATAATAGGGATGCGGATCATTACACTACCCCCGGGTTTCGTGATTTTCATAGCCTGCTGCAATACTTTCTGTGGTTCAAACATATGTTCCAGTGAATGATGCATCATCACCACATCATATTGGTCCGTAACTTCATAAATATCTTTCTTCAATATCTGTATCGACCCATAATTGTGGCTTTCATTGATAAACGGATCGATGCCGGTTAAGTTGGTAAAGCCAATCTGGAAAAGCCTTGCCAGCAGGCTCCCGTTTCCTGTGCCAATGTCGAGGATGGCGCTGTCATACTTTGCATGTGTATCCTTCATCCATTGCATCTGCTCAGGCATTTTATAGCCAACAGACAAAAGCCTGCCCAGTACTTTATTTTTTCCGAACAGCAGGTAGGCTGATTTTATTTTGCGAAGCGGGTCAGCCTTTTTCCGGATATGCATATCCAGTTTAAATGAATAATAATCTTCATTGGGGTAATATTTGCCCAGGTTCGCTGGCACATCCTGCAACTGCATACTTCCGCAGGCAGCGCATAGCTGGTAATGAAAGTATTCATCCAGCCCGAGTTGTAATTCCTTTACCCGGTATATTTCGTTGTTGGCCATATTGCCGCAGAGTATGCAGGGTGTTGTCATGGGCTGTAATTATCGGAGCAGTATATAATTTTTATAATCGAAGGGACGAATGCCCGTCCATTTTTCCATAAAGTTTTTGAAATAATCTTTTACTGAAAGGTTGTTGTAAGAAAGATCATAATCAAATTGCCAGTTCATGCGTTGTATGCGTTCTTTCATTACGGCAGGGTGTTCGCCTTTGAATTTCTCAAGGGCGTCAACCCGGGAATAATCAAAATCGCCTGAATACAGTTTCAGGAATGCCTCATCCACCCTGTCGCCACCCCAGTAATTGCCAAAGTTCCTTTTTTTATCCATCATTACTTTGGGCGGACGTACCCAGCCGTAATGATAGATATAAGCATCCAGCGCCTTTACTTTCAGTTTTTTATCACCTTCTTTGCGGAATCCCTGTGCATCGCGGTAGGAATAAATAGCGGGATCATTGCGTATGATGCGTACTTCATTCCGGTACCAGGCGGAAGAGCTGGCTGTATAATCAAAAGATCCATAAAAATGTTTGTATTTAAAGAGCAGCCCGTCAACTTCTTTAACGTCTTTCCATTGTTCCATGCCTTTCTTTACCGTTTCAATGTATTGTTCCGGCAGTATTTCATCGCCCTGGATATACACGCACCAGTCGGGGTTTCCTTTGATGGCGCGTAATGCTTTGTTGGTTTCATCGGCGAGCACCGCTCCGCCTTCGCGCAGGTCAGGGTTCCATACAGTGTCTATGATTTGGATCTTATCAGAACCTATGTTTTGGATTAACGCACGGGTACCATCTGTTGAATCTCCCACCGCAACCACCACCTCATCACATAAAGGCAGAATGGAACGTATGGATTCCACCACCGGATAGTCGAATTGCACTGCGTTTTTGATGAAGGTAAAACCGGTCACTTTCATTGTGTAAAGATAGCTACGAGCCGTGAGCTGCGAGCTGCGAGCATGTGTTTATCCAGTAAAAAGCTCGTAGCTCGCCGCTCACAGCTCGCCGCCGTTTTTAACTCGCTTTTCCACCCCTGTTAATAATAATTTCATTTGTACCTGATTTTTCTCATGTATTTCCTGAGTATATTACACAAACGTCACACTATGCGCTGGAGAAAATTCAACGGCGAGACCATTCATCTTCCCATTAAAGATGCGGTGGAAGAAGCCATCAAAAAAGAAACGGCCAATGGTACAAGGCTCAAGGTATGTATCGGTACCGACAGCCAGGTAAAAGGCGAAGACACTGAATTTGCAACGGTGATTGTCTTTCTGCGTGAACACAATGGCGGGTTCATGTATATCCACAACGAAAAGACCAAGCAAAAGTACCATATCAAGGAGCGTATGCTGGTAGAAGTGGCCAAAAGCATTGAGATCGCCTATGAACTCTGCAACCTGTTTATCGAGTACAGCGTTGATATGGAAGTGCATGCCGATATCAATACCAATCCCCAGTTTAAAAGTAACGATGCCCTGCGTGAAGCCATGGGGTACATTTTGGGAATGGGATTCGCATTCAAAGCCAAACCCGAAGCGTTTGCCAGCAGCTGCTGCGCCGACAAAGTAGTCAACTAAGGTTTAGGGTTTGGCGTTTGGGGTTTGGTGTTGATGGTACTGTTATCTTCCTTTGCTTGTTTATTGCTTTCTGCTATGAAATTGAGGATTTCATCTCTGCCTACCTGCTTTTCTGCGCTGGTTACATAAAAGCGTGGTAAGAACTGCCAGGTGGCGCGGAGTGTGTCGGCGAACGCTTTTACGTTACGATCTACTACTCCCGGTTTTTCTTTATCGGATTTGGTGAACACCAGTGAGAAAGGTACACCCCATTTATCAAGTTGACTGATGAATTCAAGATCATTCTTCTGCGGTTCATGCCTGCTATCGATGAGTACAAATACATGTACCAGGTTCTCTCTTTTCCGCAAATAGCCATCAATCATCTGTTCCCATCTTCTCCTGTCACTTTGTGAACGTTTGGCATAACCGTAACCCGGCAGATCCACGAGGAACCATTTTTCTTTCGGGCTCTTCATGTCCTTTGAGCTCTCTACAGCAAAATGGTTGATCAGTTGCGTTTTCCCCGGTGTGGCGGAGGTTTTGGCAAGACTTTTCTGCTTTGTAAGCATGTTGATCAGGGAGGATTTGCCCACATTACTGCGACCGATAAAAGCATACTCCGGTCTGTCGGGCTTTGGGCATTGCGTAACCAGTGCTGATGAAATAACGTAACTGGCCGATTTGATTTCCATGATGCAAAATAAGCGAATATATTTTTGCCACAGATTTTACAGATGAACACAGATCTAATCCGTGCCAATCTGTGAAATCTGTGGCAAAAACTTACCTTCTTTTGCTGATTAAACTGTCAGGAGGATATTTCGCTCTCATCGTATCCCGTATTTTCTCAAACCAATTCAGAAGCGCTGTTTTTTCGGTATCCGTCAGTTTTGCGTCTTTGTGTATGATGGTGTATGAAGACAAAGGCATCTCACCTTCCTTTACCAGGTCTATGCATTCTTCCAGTTTCTTATACTGTTTGCGGATACGGTAGCTGCTGAATTCATCGAAATTCATATCGTGTTTGCCGCTGTTGACATGATCTGAGAGCCACCAGGCCACGGGTTGCAGGTTTGCGTACCAGGGATAACGCGTTTTGTTACTGTGACAATCATAACAGGCTTTTGCAAGGATCACATTTACATCATCGGGCACAGGGTATGTTTTCGAAATGGAGTGTTCTGTATTGCCGGACAGGTTTTTATCGGGGCGGAACGCCTGGAGAATAATAAATATGATCAAAAGCCCTATCAGGATTTTCTTAAACACTTTCATATTAAATGATTTGATCCTTAAATTAACACATTTCCAGTCATTTCTTTAGGTATCGGTAAACCCATTACGGTAAGAATAGTAGGGGCAAGATCACCCAGTTTACCGTTTTGCACAGGACCCTTCCAGTCCTTACTGATGATGAAGAAGGGTACAAGGTTAAGTGTGTGTGCGGTATTGGGGGTTCCATCTTCATTGATCATGTAATCGGCGTTGCCGTGATCTGCTGTGAGAAATACAGTGTAGTTGTGGGCCAGCGCCGCGGTTACCACTCTATTAACGCAGGCATCAACTGTTTCAGCGGCCTTTATCGCGGCGCTGAATACACCTGTGTGTCCCACCATATCTGTATTGGCATAATTGATGCAGATAAAATCCGCCGATGCTTTTTCTATTTCCGGAACCAGTTGATCGGTCAGTTCAAATGCGCTCATTTCAGGTTTGAGATCATACGTTGCCACTTTGGGTGAGGGTACCATGATGCGCGTTTCACCGGCAAACGGTTCTTCACGCCCACCGCTGAAAAAGAAAGTGACATGCGGATATTTTTCTGTTTCCGCCATGCGTATCTGTTTTTTTCCATTGGCAGCAAGTACTTCGCCCAGTGTCTGGTTGAGGTTGTCATTCTCAAAGATCACATGCACATTCTGAAATTTATGATCATAGAGGGTCATGGTGGTGAAATGCAGGTCCAGTTTACGCATGCCAAATTCGGGGTGATCCGTCTGCGAAAGCACCTCTGTAATTTCGCGGCAACGATCCGTTCTGAAATTAAAACAGAGCGCCACGTCGCCGTCTTTTATCAGTGCCACCGGTTGTTGCGCCTCATTTAAGATGACCGTGGGCTTGATGAATTCATCTGAGATGTCGGCGAAATAGGCGTTTGCCACGGCACTGATGGGGTCCGCTGCGGTAGGTCCGGCACCATTTACCAGGCAATGGTAGGCCAGGGCCACTCTTTCCCATCTTTTATCACGGTCCATCGCATAATAGCGGCCACTAACCGTGGCTATCTTGCCAACAGAGGTATCAAGGTGTTGTTGCAGCTCGGTGATGAAAGCCAGCCCGCTTTTGGGATCGGTATCCCTGCCATCTGTAAATGCATGGATATAAACTTCCGATAAACCCTGCTGGCGGCAGATATCGCATATGGCTTTGAGATGGGTAATATGAGAATGCACGCCACCATTGCTTACCAGGCCCAGTAAGTGCAGAGGTTTGCCATTGTTTTTGGCGGTGCGGATGGCAGTTAACAGTTGTTCATTTTGCGCAAGTTCACCGGTTCTTACCGCTACATTGATCCGTTCCAGCTCCTGGTAAACGATTCGGCCGGCGCCAATGTTAAGGTGCCCCACTTCGCTGTTGCCCATCTGCCCCGCCGGCAACCCTACCAACTCCCCGCAGGTTGTTAAAGTACTGTTGGGGTATTGTGAATACAACGAACTTACAAAAGGTACACGCGCGTGCTGGATAGCGTCGGAAGCAGAAACTTTTCCCAGTCCCCATCCATCCATGATCACCAGGATTACTTTTTTACTCATAAGGGTTAAAATTACTATATTTTCGGATCGGGGAATCCCGTTACTTTAACAACCAGGCCCTGCAGTTGCCAAAACTGGCATGTTTTTAGCATTCAGGGGGGTAGAATAAACAATTATGAAAAAGATTTTTTTAATGATCGGTCTTGCGCTGGGCCTTATGTCATTTACTTACCAGGGTAATGCCGACTCCATCATACAGGCATTCAAAAGTGGTAATGCCACCGAAGTGGCCAGGTATTTTGATGATTATATCGACATCAAGCTGCTTGATAAGGCTGAAGTAAAGAATATTGGCCGTAACCAGGCGGGCATAACCCTGAAATCGTTTTTTGAGGAAAATGGTATCAAAGGGTTTGAAAAAGCTTCTGACCGCGAGATCGGGAATACCATGTACATGACCGGTAAACTGCAGGGCAGTAACAAAGCCTATGGCATTACCATTTTGTTAAAGGTGAAAGATGGCAGGCACCAGATCATTTCCGTAAGGATCAGTTAAGACCCTGCATAAATATTTTTATGAAAGACCCCGCAATTGCGGGGTCTTTTGCTGCAAAGCATAGTTTTGCAGGATGAGATCTTACGATGAACAGCTTTCACACCTGGTTACTGAGGCTTTGCAGGAGGACGTAGGTGATGGTGACCACTCCACCCTGAGTTCCATCCCGCCAGGAAAAAAAGGCAGCGCTGTGCTTAAGATCAAACAGGCGGGGATACTGGCGGGTATGGCTGTTGCAGAAAAGATCTTCCGGCAAATAGAACCCGGGATTATTTTCAATGCCTTTAAAAATGATGGCGAGTCTATGCAGCCCGGTGAAAAAGCATTTGAGGTAAGCGGATCTGTACATACCATACTTACCTGCGAAAGACTGGTGTTGAACTGCATGCAGCGCATGAGCGGTATTGCCACACTTACCCATACTTATACCCAAAAAATAGCGGGCTATCATACACGTTTGCTGGATACACGCAAAACCACGCCCAATTTCCGTTTGCTGGAAAAAGAAGCGGTAAGGATAGGCGGCGGGGTCAATCACCGTTTTGGTTTGTATGATATGATCATGCTGAAGGATAACCATATTGATTATTGCGGCGGCCTGGAACCTGCGATCAATGCAGCCTACCTGTATTCACAAAAATTACCTGCACCTCTCCAAATTGAAGTGGAAACAAGAAGCCTGGACGATGTGCGCGTGGTATGTGAAAAAGGGAAAGGAAAAATATTCCGGATCATGCTAGATAATTTTACGCCTGCGCTGGTAGCTCAGGCAATGCAGATCATAAACGGTTCATTCGAAACTGAAGCCAGTGGAGGCATCAATCTTGACACAATAGAAGCGTATGCAGCTACCGGTGTTGATTATGTTAGTGTGGGCGGATTGATACACCAGGCCCAGAGCCTCGACCTTAGCCTGAAAGCTGTGTTGGTATAAAATAAACCTATGTCTAAAAAAAATAAACCCGATACCCGTGGTTTTGTATTCAGTACAGACCCGGGTTTTCAATTTGAGCCGGATGAGCAGGAAGAAGTAACCACACTGCCTCCTGCAAAGCAGGCGTTGCGTATTCGTCTTGACACAAAACAAAGAGCAGGCAAAGCTGTTACACTTGTTACAGGGTTTGCAGGCACTGCCACCGATCTGGAGAAGCTGGGTAAAAAACTAAAAAATTTTTGCGGAACCGGCGGCAGTGTGAAAGATGGGGAAGCGATCATACAGGGGGATCAGCGGGATAAAGTGTTGCAGTGGTTGCTTAAGAACGGTTACACGCTATCTAAAAAAATTTGAATCACTCCTATCATTGATTAATTCAACGACTCTGCGTTAACTCCCTGTGCTCCTGTTCTCCGCGGTGAAAAACGTTGCGAATCGATCGCTGTCCCATGGTGATAAACCCTTTTTACCGCAGAGCACATGAGGACGCCAAGTTTGCGCAGAGTTTTTTTCCTGCTACAAGGGGTTATCCTCTGAAATCTATTTTCCTGTGTGAACCATCACAATAAGGTTTGTTAGCGGAGCCTCCGCAGCGGCATAATGCGGTTTTGCCTTTTTTGATTTCTTCCCTGCCATCACCGTGGGTAATCAGGCAATCCGATGTAACGAGTATGGGCCCATTTGGTTGTATCTCTATATGGGTAATGCTGGCGGTTTCGGATTTGATATCCCTTCCTTGCGTGTTAGTCACTGCCTGGTCATTCATAAAATAGCTGAGAGCGCCGCTGGGGCAAAGTCGTACCTGTGCAATAATTTTTTCTGTATCCGATCCGCCCATATTTACCCAGGGCCGTTTTGCAGGATCGAATACCTCGCGCAATTGTGTCCAGCAGATACGGCTATGTATACAGGTATCCGGTTTCCACACAACCGTGATCTCATTATTGGTATAGGTAAAAGTAGTTTTGGGCATATGAGGGTTGAATTTTTCCTGCCACTGATTTCACCGATGTACACAGATTTCATCAGGGCTAATCCGAGAAATCTGTGGCAAAAACCTACCGTACTTTGATCGACTCAAGTTTCCAAGGCTCCTTTAGTTCCTTCGCGAGCGGGTACTCTATTGCCAAAATAGCTGTCGGCGACCAACTATGGCGACGCTAATAATCAATCTCTAGTTTCAACCGGTCTTTTAGTTCCTTCACCAGCGGGTACTGCTGCGCGATATGTTCAAATTTCTGTTTGCTGTTGAGACGCATATGCACCGGGATATCTTCTTTTTCGCCCGCGTCAATCAAAACATCAAATCCAATGGTGCGGTTGTTAAATTCTTTGTGAAGATGTTCGATCAGCATCATCCTTTCCTGCTCCACAAATTTCTGTGAGGTGATCGCGGAAACCGTAACGGTGAAACGCAGTTCACTTTCAATAGCCAGTCTCGCTGAACGGAAAGTACCCACGGATGAATGTTTCTGTTGCTTTTCCAGTTGCAGGGTATAACTCTCCCAGCATTGCTGTAGTTTTTCCATGCTGAGTAATTCGGCTTCCTTCACTTCTTCAATTGCATATTCATCACCATACTTCTTGCGCAAAGTATCCAGCAGGCTTTTCTTCCCCCCGTTGGTTGGTGGAGTACGGGGAACAATGGTTTTGGCTGTTGCAGAAGCAGTCGCACCGGGCGGCAGGGTATCTGGCTGTGGCGCTGGTTTATGGGTAGTTGCTGGTTTTTGTTCGATATATAATTTGGCTTCCGTTGCGGGTACGGTTACCGGGGCAAACTGGATGGGCACTACTTCCTTCGTGCGGAAAACGGTTGGGCCATCAAGCCGTTTTTTTTTAACCAGGCTGCCGTTGCTTACCGAAAGATCGATAGCCTGTTGCAGAAAATTGAGTTTGATCAGGGTAAGTTCAACATGCAATCTTTTGTTGCGTGCCATTTTATAATTGATCTCTGCCTCGTTAAGAATATTCAGGGCACTCAGCATATACGACAAACCTGTTTTATTGGCGGTGGCCACATATTTATCCTGCATGCCTTCCACCGCTTCGAGCAGTGATGCGGATTTTGGGTCTTTGCATACCAGCAGGTTGCGAACGAATTCTGCAAAGCCATTCAGCACCAGGTCGCCTTCAAAACCTTTACGGTTGATCTCATCGTACAATAATATTGCGGCGGCGAGGTCCTGTGCCTGCATGGCATCAAGCATTCTGAAATAATAATCTTCATCAAGTATGTTCAGGTGTTCGAGTGTATTCTGGTAGGTAACCGTACCGTTGGTAAAGCTTACGATCTTATCCAGGATACTTAATGAATCGCGCATGCAGCCTTCGCTTTTCTGCGCTATTACCTGCAGCGCTGCTTTCTCTGCAGTAAGCTGTTCTTTGTCAACGATCTCCTGTAAGTGAACAACCGTATCGTTATTGGTGATCCGTTTAAAATCAAAAATCTGGCAGCGACTGAGGATGGTCGGTAAAATTTTATGTTTCTCGGTTGTTGCCAGAATAAAAATTGCGTAAGGTGGCGGCTCTTCCAGCGTTTTCAGGAACGCATTGAAGGCACTTGCACTGAGCATGTGTACCTCATCCACTATATACACCTTGTATTTCCCCGCCTGTGGTGCAAATCGAACCTGTTCCACCAGTGTACGGATATCATCTACCGAATTGTTGCTGGCTGCATCAAGCTCATGGATATTCAGGGAAGTACCTGCATCAAACGACACACAACTGTTACAGGTATTACAGGCTTCACCCTCTGCGGTTTGAGCGGTGCAGTTGATGGTCTTGGC